>NZ_JACIYL010001041.1 GCF_014359955.1 Thermogutta sp.
GGAATGGCCAACCTCTGTATTCCTTACAACAGCATCGAGCCGATCGCCAACAAACTCTCCGCCAACAGTTGGGCCTCCTACGGAAAGCGCCAGGCCAGTCCCGACGCAGCCGAGCGGATTGGTCGGGCACTTCGCACGTCCACTGTCCAGCTCGTCGTCCAACTGGCACGAACCACCATCACCACGCAGGACCTCATCGGCCTTCGGGTGGGCGATATCATCACCACCAAAAAAGACATTCACACGCCGCTGCTTGTTCGGGTGGAAGGCATCCCCAAGTTCCTTGCCCGCCCCGGCATTTTCAAAGGCCACAAGGCTATTTGCATCGAGGATATCATCTCCGATCCGGCCCAGGCGGTCGGGGAATGACCTGGACGATCAAGAATCGCCGGACGTTCCGTCAGCCATTCCCTGCCGGCAACGAGAGCGTCGCGGCCGGCCCCGCCGTTCGAATGTCCCTCACATCGCAGGGCACGGCGACTGCTTTTCAATGTGATGCCGAGCCGATCTTTTGTCATCAACCAGCTTTGGCGATGTAGCCGGTCTCCGGTGGGGAATGGTCGCAGATATTCTGCCGGATGGTCGACCGCCGTGTTCCGTTGTTTTTGACAAGCGCTGTGGCGGCGCTGCCTCGCCAGCCGGCCAGCCGTCCGGCGACGTGCGGCCAGAGCTGTCCGCGCGGCAGGGCGGCCAGTGTTTGACCGGTCAGCAGGGCCAGGTGCCGCAGAATCGTGCCACCACGGCGATCGCTCCAGCGCCAGAAGAAACGCTCGGCATCTCGGGCAGCCGCGTAGTCGAAGCCCACAGGTTCCAGAGCAGGATCACCCCGCACCACGCAGGCCGGTTCCAGAACGCTGACAAAACCGGCGCGGAAAAACTGGAGGGTCACGTCGGCAAGGACCCAGCCATCCCCCAGCGACTCGTCGGCTCCTCCGAGCGCCAAGAGCGTATCGCGGCGGAAGAACGCCCCGGAGAAGTGCGGCAAAACGCGGCTGCGGTGGGCGAGCGTCGTTCCCTCGACCGGAACCCCCCGCTGGAGATGGACGAGCCGTCCGGCACTATCGTAGCCCATGCCGGCCGCCAGAATCCGCGACTCATCCCGAGCATCCACCGTCAGCGGGACAATGACTCCGATGCGCCGGTCGGCGGCGTGCGCGAGCGCGTTTTCCGCCCAGTTCCGCGCCACGAGATGACCACAGGGAAGAAAGTGGATCCACTCGCCACTCGCTGCCCGACAGCCCAGGTTGAGTGCCCGGGCA
>NZ_JACIYL010001042.1 GCF_014359955.1 Thermogutta sp.
AGCCCGATCCGCCCAAACGCTCTATCGTGTCCTGGAGCGTTTTGACGGTTTTGCGCTCGTCTCGGCCCATCCCAAGACAGGGCGCACCCATCAGATTCGGGTGCATCTCGCCCATGTGGGCTGTCCGGTTCTGTGCGATCGTCAGTACGGGGGGCGGGCGGTTCTCACACGCGGAGAGATTCGGCGAGATCCTTCCGACGAGACTGTTCTTCTTTCGCGACAGGCCCTTCACGCCTGGAAACTAGGATTTACGCACCCTGGAACTGGGGAACGAATAGAGGTGGAAGCACCTCTTCCCCAGGATATCGCCCAAACGTTGGAAGAACTGCGTCGATACCGATCCCTGGAGGACGGTCAAAGGTGACGGCCGAACGGGCGCCACCAACCGACGGTTCTCGTCTTATCATTCGCGGTCAAAAAGCAGATATCGCTCAGCTCGATCCCAGTAGTCCGGCGAAAAGGTCATTGAATCCCCAACCGGTTGGATGGCTGATCACCTCCCCTGCCGAAAAGCCAACGCTTTGTCCTAACTGCTGGCAGTAGACACGGATTCTGTCCAGAACCTCGGGGCGGTGGGCAAATTGAGATTCATAGGCCGCGATCGCGCGGAGCTTCGGTTCCAAGCTGTCACTGATATTGACGACGACCGGATGCCGCCCCGGAAGGACCGCGTAACGAAGGGCGAGAAAATAATGCAGATAGAAGTCGATCGTATGGGGCGGCAACCCTTCGAAATACTCTTCCCATTTCGAAAGACGGCTATAAAACACGGCGGCTTCCGTAATTTGGCCTGCTTGCTCGTGGTCTGGGGAAGCCATGGGCGTGGACACGCCTAATCCCAACACCCATCGCGGTTTGAGGAGCCGAAACTGGTGCGCCAGGGCAACGCGTGCTTCAAAACTGTCAAATAGTCGGCGATTCGGCAACGAAAGGACCACTCGGACCTTAACCTGGAGCTCCTGGGCCGCCCGTGCCGCCTCGGCAAGCCGCTGCTCGGGACTGGGGCAGTGGGGCGTTGGCTCACCATCGGTGAGGTCGATGATGCCCACCCTGTAACCCCGCTGACTGAGCGAATGCAAAAACCCGCCACATCCAATCTCCACGTCGTCGGGGTGGGCACCTACCGCAATGACGTCAACCGTTTCCTGAGCTGATTGCCGAGTATCGTGAATAATTTTTGCCGTCTCCATCATTTTCTCATCTCGCTTGGATCGTCTCCCCGCAAAACGTCACGATGCCCTCTCGCGGTGTGCGAC
>NZ_JACIYL010001043.1 GCF_014359955.1 Thermogutta sp.
CGCAATCACTTCCCGCTTGGCCAAATCCAGGATGCCTACCTCGTTCCGGGTAGCAAAAGCCAGCCATCGACGATGCGGACTGAGCGCGGGAACGTGCCCGAATCCAGCCGGGAGGCTGGCGTCGGGCTGCATCGTTTCCAGGTTCCAGATGGCAATAAGTCCGTCGCCGCTACAGGTGACGAGCGTTCGCTCGTCGGGAAAATCAGCCCATTTCACATCGCGTCCGGCACCTTTTCTCGTGTCATAGGGAACCCAGGAAATGAGCGCTTCCAGAGAGACCAGAGAGTCAAGTTCTCCCTCCACACCGCCGCGGGCGGGAAAGACGCTGTGAATAAACAGCGTGTCCTGATTTCCAAAACCGAACTCATCACGGCGGAAAAGAAGACAACGGCGTGAAGATGTGTCGTCCCAGTGAATCGCCAACGGAGTCTGCTGGGGCCCGGAAAGCGAGGCTATCCCCGTCCGTCCCGATGTAAGGTCGCAAATGATTGTCCGTTCCGATCCTGTAAGCACCCCCGGCCGACGATTCGTCGATTTGACGACCGCCCATTTCGCCTGGGGATGAACGACCAGGGCAGTGATGTCTTCGAAAAAATCCGCTTTCGGCGGCAGCCCGATTGTTTTGGGCTGTAAACTCAGCGGTGCCACTTCGGGAACCGTAAGCTGCCAACCCACTCCCGGATTAACGGAAATGGGTTTGACAGCCATCCAGTTGACGGCCACCGGCCCACTATGGGTGAGAAAATACGGTTGAAAAGATTCTTCGGCGGATGGTACCCTTGGCTGTGGCGACTTCGGTTCTGGTGGGGCTGGTGGTTCTTCCGAGGGAGGAGCGACTTCCGGTTGCTTTGCCGAATCCTCCTGCAGTGGCTTAAACGGGTTCTCGGCCATCAGGCTCTCAAGATAGGAGCGATCCTGGGGACTCAGTTTTTCCATATCCACGGCCACTTTTGTGCCATCCTCCCGTTCCAGGATAACGAGATGGCCGTCCACTGTGACCAGCCGTGCCCGAATGCTGAAGCGGCCTGTCACGTCGGACCAGCGGCGGAATTCATCGCCGCTTGCCCAGGCCATGCTTACAAGGAAAAACGTGACCGCCGGAATGAACTTGCGAAGAGTCATGAGCCACCTCCCTTTTTCGGATTGAAGACAAGCTCCCGGACTCACAATTCTTGTCATTGCAAGTGACAATCGCATCACTAAAACACGGCACGTGGATTGTACTCGATAACGAGTGAGGGGCTCAATAGACGC
>NZ_JACIYL010001044.1 GCF_014359955.1 Thermogutta sp.
TTTGGGAAAAAAACGAGGGCTGTTCCATGTGGCGAAATAAGCAAGAAGAAAGAGATGTGTTGCAACATCGGGTACCAAACCGCAGGTAAGTTTTTCGGATGACACGGACCCTGGACAACCCATGACCTGGCAGCGGCGGCTGATTAAAGAGATCGGGTTCTTCCTGAAATGGGGCCTTGCTGTTGCCCTGGTTGCCGGGTTTTTCTTTGCCATCTGGCTCTATAAGAGGGTGGATGACGAACTCCGCAGCGAAATCGAGCGACGGTGTGCGGTGCTGTGTCCGCATCTGCGAATCCGCGTGCGATCGGCTCAATTGTTGCCTGGCGAAGGGATTCAGCTTCGTGGCGTCCGCATCACGATTGCGAGTCTGCCCAAAGTGACGGGAACAATCGCCGAAATTGAGGAAATCATGCTGGCGGGGCCGGTGGCTTACAAGGAGTTGCTTTCTGGTGATGTTCCCATTCAGCGCGTCGTTGTCCGCCGACCGCATGTGCGCATCGCGTGTGGTACCGATGGGCAGTGGAACATTTCTCGTCTGCTTCCTTTGCCGAAACTGATGGGGAGCAAGCATCCCCCTGTTCACATAGAAAACGGCATGGTCGAGATCGTCGATCTTCGTGGGCCGATTCCCAGCGTCATCGCATATCGGGATATTCAGATGGAGATTTTCGGTGACTCTCCCCCGCAATCGGACGGATCCAGTACGGGGGCTCGAAAATTCCGCGGCACAATGACCGGCGATTTTGTCCGCCGAATCGATGTTGAGGGAACGTTCGATCCCGGAGCACCGTGCTTGAGACTGACTGGTTCGGTCGACTCGCTGGAATTTTCGCCCGAGTGTCAGGCCGCTTTCCCCTGGGAAGTGCGACGCACTTTGCGGCCGCTTGAGCATCTTCGCACACAGCTTTCTTTGACGTTTCATCTCTTCTGGTCAGCCGGCAGCAACCCGGTGGTCGATTACGACCTTTCTGGGCAGATTCGTCGTGGACGGCTCGATGATCCACGACTGCCGTATGCCATCACGGATATCCGCGGCTACTTCACCGCATCACGGGATGAAGTTTTGTTCACCGATGTGACAGCATTTTCGGGTTCGACGGCATTCGTGGTGCGTTCGGCGAAACTTTTGCACTGGGATTTGGCACAACTGGCTGATCTCGATATGCAAATCAACAATTTGTAGTTTGATCCAGCACTTCTTCCGCTTTTGCCCCCCAAACTTCAGGAGGAATGGCCGAAGTACTTC
>NZ_JACIYL010001045.1 GCF_014359955.1 Thermogutta sp.
CCTGACACGCAGGTCCCTCCGGACACGGTCCCTCCGACAAACGACGGACCTGACAAGCAGGTCCCTCCGAGAGGCGCCCACATGCGGTAGGGGCAATTCATGAATTGCCCCTACCAGGGAACCGCTTTTGTGATTGCGGTAAACACCGTAAACACCAGGGTTGTGAAGGCTGAAGCCTTCACCGAAAAGCGGCGATAAATCGCCGCACTCCATATGACAAGCGAACCCGACAAGCACGTCCCTCCGATGTTGTCCGGCAATTCCTGCATCGGCCCCACCGCGTCCTATGAATTTTCACCCCCAGCGAGTGATCTGGCGGCTTATGCCAAATAAAGCGGCCAGCGCGATCGCTGCGGTCTCCACCCGCAAAATCCGCGGCCCCAAATCCAACAGGTGCCAGCCGCGGGTGCGGGCGGCCTCCATTTCCGCAGAAGTGAATCCTCCCTCGGGCCCTATCGCGATCACAATCGGCCCCCGTTCCTCTTTCTCATCGAGGAAAAGGGTTCCTTTCTGTGATGCTCCGAAGCGCTCATGCTCCCCGGATTCCACCGGATGAGCCAGGTACCTCGCGGCGGCCGGGTTCACCGCCTCCAGAAACGACGACCACGGCTGAGGTTCGGCCACCATCATCAAGCGGTTGCGACCGCACTGCTTGCTTGCTTCGATAACGATGCGGGTCAGCCGGATCACGATGTCTTTCTCCGGCCGGACTACCGTACGTTCGGTGATCAGCGGCACGAACGCTGTCACGCCCAACTCGGTGAGCTTTTCCACAAGTACCCGTTGCCGGTCCCCTTTGGGCAAGGGAGTGGCCACCGTCAGCGAGAACGGGAGCTCCCGGTCGATCGTACGTCGCTCCAGGACCTGGAGAGTCGCGTCCCGCTTGCTTATTTTTTCCACCTCGCACAGATACTCATGTCCCTGACCGTCGAAGAGGATGACACGATCACCCACCGCCGCCCGCATCACGTGAATAAGGTGGTGCGCTTCTGATCCCTCCAGGACGACATGTGTCCCGGTGACAGTGGGACAGTAAAATCGCTCGGCCATGGTTGTTCCTTCCCGGTTATCACGAACACCGATCAAGAAACTCTGTCGATTTTACCGAAGACTCTCATATGACGGGTTTTGCCCAGGGTGGGGATTTTCCATCAACATGTCCGCCTGAAATATCCACCCACTGGAGAGACGTTTATGAGCGGTCCCAAAGCTCGGACCGGTATTGCCGCGCGCTATCTGGGCTACTG
>NZ_JACIYL010001046.1 GCF_014359955.1 Thermogutta sp.
GACTCCAGCGCTATCCGACGCAGCCCGGGCATGACAGACTCATCGCCGGTGGCCAATTTGTATTCAGCAAGGAAGATCATGACATATCCGTAGTACCATGTTTGAAAGCTATTCGCCGAAAAATTGGCGGCCCATTGTGCTTCTTTTCTCACAAGTGGCAAATATTCCGGTTTTCCACTTGCCAGCAGAGCCAGAGCATTCAATGAGCGTACGATCGTGTTCGGGCGATAGGACCGATCCGCTATACGGCGGGCCAGCACTTCGCAGCCCTGTTCCAGAATTCGCCGTGATTTCTGGCAGTCGTAGGGGGCCGTGGGGCTGTAACTGCCAAGGACCCGGAGTTTCAGGACCACCTCGGTAGTCGTCCCGGCCCGCCAGCGCAGCAAGCGCAACACCCCACCCGCTTCTTCCGATTCCGCAAAGGTGATCGCCCTTCCGAGCTCGGTGCGAGGATCAAATGAGAAGAGTTTGCCGCTCACTCCCAGAATGACATCGCCCACCTGGAGAATTCCGTCAGCCGGGGACCCCTTTTCTACTGCAGTGACGAGAATTTGCCGCGCATCCGTCGTAACGAGTTTATCGGAATACATCCATCCTCGGGCGCCCGTGGGACCCAGGTTCCAATCGTGCACCGCTCCCTCGGGAATCTTGTCCCCCTTTGTGAAATCCGGGATCGGTAGGGTGGGGGCCGCTACCACTTGCCGAGGATGGGCTCCGCCAGGCATCAGGGCAAGAGAAAGAACGATCCAGCAAAGATGTTGCCATTTTCGATGCATTGCGATGTTCCCCATGGGCGTCGGAATACTTCACCGAACATGATTATTAACCGTGGGCCGTGCTGATAGCCCCCGATATTCGTGACCCTCATTTCTGCAACGGGGAGGGCTCCCAGACGCGGTAAAACGTGGGGTAGGGGAGGCCGTTTCATCAAGCGGCATCACGTCTGTGCGGGCATCTGTCAAGGATAGTCTGCGTCGCTGGCCGAGTCGAGTACTTGCCAGCGGAGAGCTCAGATTGGGATTCGGTGGGGTGTTTGCCCCTTCCCGCCAGGGTGTTCTACATGGTGGGCAAATAGTCAACTTGCGGTTCTAATCTCGGCGAGCCCGTTCTCGCGCCTGTCGAATGAGTAACAGCTCGGCCTGAAATGGCAGGGCAAACTATCTGTGCCAGTTTCTTTGGGAGTTTTGAAATCCCGTCGCCACGCTTCAAAAAGTAACTGGGAATGGAGTGCGTTGTCGGGAACT
>NZ_JACIYL010001047.1 GCF_014359955.1 Thermogutta sp.
GTCACCTTTTTGCAGCAGGTGCGTCAAGTCCAGCGTCATCCAGTGGTTAAGGCCCGCCGGATATCCCGGCTCTCTGACAAGTTCTACCCATTTTCCATGGCGCAGGACTTCAAACGTTGGAGCCCTCAGAGTAATTCCCGCCTGTGCGGCGGCATAGTTTGTTTGGGAATAACTATATTCCACCCAACCATAGCCGATGAAGAAAATGCGTCTTCCTGACTCGAGCCACCGATCTATGGTATCCGGGAATTGGACGACTATTGAGTATTCTTTCGCGTAACCCACAAAGCGTTTATCCTGCTCAAGCGGCCCTACGCACTGGCGATCAATATGTTTTAGAATGGGAAGTACATCCTGCCCGAGGTCGTTTGTCGCGGCAGTGGGATTAAGCTCCTCGTCAAAGCATAGAATTTCCTCGGGGATATTTTCCATAGAAACCGGCATCATCTCATTGGGAAGCACGAATGTCCCCT
Organism: Thermogutta sp.; assembly: GCF_014359955.1. Lineage (GTDB taxonomy): Bacteria > Planctomycetota > Planctomycetia > Pirellulales > Thermoguttaceae > Thermogutta. Next base: position 474 of record NZ_JACIYL010001047.1, read on the forward strand.
CCGGATGATCCACTGCAATAAGAGAAGCTTGATCGAAATAGACGACCTCTTCGAGCGGTTCGATGATTTTACACACAATCTGACCGGTGTTGTGCTTTACGCGAGGCAGGGGAACGTATTCAACGGGAAACGGTTGGGCGTAAATTCCCGGTCTAAGCAGATATCCGAGTCCACCTTTCCCACCGAAGTCAGATACGAATTCGAAGTGGTCACCATTCCATACGAATAAATGTGGGCAGGAGGATGTTTTGCGCGGGACTTCGCCGATACTGGCGACCTGATTGGCTTTGACGGAAACCTCAGACTGGAGAACCGCATCCGGCCAGATGATGCGGAGCCATTCCACTTCCTGCTGCTCCCCGAGGCCAAAGTGCAATCGCAGGGGGGCCCAGCACGTGCTTCCGGCAATTTGTCCCACATCCCATTGCTGGAAAATCCGGCCGCTCCGCACTTCGACGCGTGCGCCGATGGCCGATTCATTGGAGCGAGACTTCTGGTCGGTGTATCGCGTTCCCGCCAGATCGAGACTGATCCAGTTGCCACGCGGGCCGGAGTTTTTAAACCACACAGCGCTGGTGTTCAATGGTGCGATGAGAACATCCAGCCCGCCATCGAGATCGAAGTCAGCGAGCACTCCGGCCGTGTTCCCCTGATTGCGTATGCCGCAGAAGAGAAATCGCGGATCTTCCTGACACGCATTGATAAACCCCGATTTTGGCCACGAGTTCAGGAGAATAACGGGTTGTCGTTGACCGTTCGGCAAATAC
>NZ_JACIYL010001048.1 GCF_014359955.1 Thermogutta sp.
GACGCCCTGAGCAAGGCACCGGCAGAGGGACGCACCCTCGTCTAATTTGGCGATGGCCTGAGCCGCGCTCACCTTCTTTCCTCGGATGAGATTGCCCATCTGACCACCCAGTTGTACGACGCCCACATCTCGGTCAATGCCTACCTGGTCGGCGTACAGCGCGACGTGGGATTGATGGCATCCTTCGCCACGCACACCGGCGGCGATCTCGTCATCGATTCGCCCGAACTTGACGCAGCCGCCGTCGGCCATCAGTTGGCGAGTGCCGTCCATGCGACGGTCGTGTATCCCGCGGAAGCCCACTGGTCAGAAAATGTCGCGGAGGTGTATCCGCAGCGGTTGCCCCCGCTTCGGTCCGATCGTGAGACAGTCGTGGTGGGCACGCTCAAGGAGGCGGGAGCTGTCGAACTCACGGCGAAGTTACCGGGCGGCGAGCAGAAATGGGTCTTGCAGGGGACCACTCATCCGCAAAACGGTTATCTTGTGAAGCTCGTGGAAACCGCCCGGAATACCGCTGGCTGCGCGGTGCCCGTCCCCGGCAAAGATGCCCTTCTTCAGTTGGCCGAGACTGCCGAAATCGGCGTTTACAACCTGACGGAACTGGCTCGGCAGGCGCTGGAGCTGAACGACGTAGCGTCCGCTCAAAAGATGGCGGAAGCGGCGCTCGCTCAGGATCCTCAGAACCAGGCAGCGCGGAAGATTTTGACGCAGGTGAGACAGGTTTCCCAGCAGGTGGCCGCTCCGGCGGCGCCCGCGCCAGCGGCTCCTGGCGCGGCCCTGGCTCAACCGGCGGCTCCGCAGGCACCGGCGGCGGACTTGAATCTGGTTGGACCGGCCGCTGCGCCGGCTCCGGCTGAAATGCCGGGAGCGCTGGCCGAGCAGGTGGCCCGCGATCGCCGCATCCTGGCCGATGCCATCACCAAAGATGTCCAGGCGGCGATCAACCAGGCCCGGCAGATGATGGGCACGAACCCCGAAACAGCCCGCGATCAACTCAAGCTCAAACTGGATGAGGTGAGCCGCGTTCCAGACCTTGATCCCGAGGTGCGGGACCAGCTCCTCGATCAACTCCGCACAGCTATTCGGCAGGCAGATGTCCGCGTGGTGGAACTGAATGAGCAGCGTCGCCGGGCAGCGCAGCTTGAAGCACAGGCCACGGAACGCCGTCTTATTGCCGAGGGATTGCTTCTCAAGGAACAGAAACTCACGCAGCTCATGGAGCGATTCAACTCGCT
>NZ_JACIYL010001049.1 GCF_014359955.1 Thermogutta sp.
AAGCACCCGAATAAACCTCTCAAACGGGCAGACAAGCCTGTCGGCGAGTGGAACCGATTCCGCATCCGCATGATCGGAGACCGTGTGAGCGTGTGGTTGAACGGAGAACTGGTGGTGGACAACGTGGTGATGGAGAACTACTGGGAGCGCGACAAGCCCATCTACCGCACCGGCCCTATCGAGCTTCAAAATCACGGCAACAAGCTGTACTTCCGCAATATTTTCATTCGGGAAATTCCTCCGGAAGAAGCCCAGCAGCAGGCGGGATCGCACTGACCCCCGCGGCTGTTCGCCTGCAAACTTCAGACAGGGAATAAATCCCAGGTAAGACCTGCCGCAGGTCGGCTAGCCGCCGCTGTTTCCTTTGCTCGGCAGGCGATGCAGCAGCCACCGGGCCGGATGGTTTGCCCTCAAGGCAGACGGAAATTGCCCATGCGAACCACAGTATTTGTTCTTGCAATCTCGGTGTTCGCTCTATGGTGGGCTGCGGAAGGCGTCGCGGAACAGGGGAAAGAACTCCCTTGGAAGAGTGCCTCCGAGGCGGTGACGTGGCTGGAATCGCAAGCGAGAAAATTGGTTCGGGAATGCCGTCGCACCTTGCCGGACGGTCGGGCGGTTTTCCCGCCGCAGGTGGGGATTGGCTACGAGGCCTTCTGGCTTCGCGATTATGCCTACATGCTGGAGGGGGCGGCCGACGCCTTCACCGAAGAGGAGCTTCGCCACTGCCTAGACATCTTTCTGGACGCCCAGGCGGCTGACGGCAGTTGCGTGGATTGTGTCACCTTCGACGGAAAACCCATCTTCAAACCGGGTATGGGCACGATGGGAGAAAATCCCGTCGCCGACGGTTCCCAATTCCTCGTGGATGTCGCCTATCACAGATGGAAGCGCATCAAAGACCCGGAGCTTCTGCAAAAGCATCTGCCCCGGCTTGAAAAAGCGCTCGCCGCCGTGCCCCGCGATCCGACTTCGGGACTTGTTTGGAGCGACCCGGCAAAAGAGTGGGATCGTTGCCCCTACGGGTTCACGGATACGGTTGTTAAAAAAGGGGCGGTTCTTTTTTGTTCCCTCTTGCTGTATCAGAGTTATCAGCAAATAGCTGAAATGGAGTCGGCTGCCGGATATTCAGAGAAGGCGACCGGTTATCGGGAGGAGGCCGAGCGCCTGGCGGAGGGGATTCGAACGACTTTCTGGGACGGCAAGACAGGTCTCTATCTTGCGGCCACGCA
>NZ_JACIYL010000105.1 GCF_014359955.1 Thermogutta sp.
TCACGGAACTTAACGCGGCCGTGTTTGCAGCGGTGATCGGTGCGGAAGACCCGCAGGGTCTGGAAGACCTGGCACGGCTTGCGCAGCAGGTTCCCGGAGCAAGACCGATGGGAGCCCCGCCTGGCACACCGGTCGGTTATCCGGGCCCCGGCTATTCAGGGCCGGGGGCTCCGCCGGGCTATACTTCCGGTCCTCCGGAAGGATACCCAGGTTATCCGCCGTCTTCGCCAGAAGAACCGTCAGGTGCCGCACCGCCCGGCTATGGCTATCCGCCCGGTTATCCAGGGGCCGCTCCCGGTCAACCTGGGGGTATGCGGGGACCGGCTCAGCCCGTGCCGAAGCTGGTCAGCCAGGAACGGCGTTTAATGGTGAAAGGGCTGCCACGCGAGATCGCGTTGAAACTGGCCCCCAAACTCTGGACGCCCGACGCGGTCGCCCTCATCGAAGCACGTTTGCGGCAGGTCAATTCGCTTAAAGAAAGTGCCCGGGATATTTGTCTGGCGGCCACGTTCCCGATGAGTTCCATTCGGCTGAGGCTCAGCGGAATACTGAAAAGCAAGTTGGAAGAGGGGCCGGAACCTCTGGCGGCGCTCGGCTTGGGGAATAATCTGTTCATTGATCCGGGCATGGTCGTTGTGGTGAAGAGCCTTCCCCGGGAAGAACCGCCGCAACCGAATCTCAATCGTCCCGTCAGGCCCCCGCTTCGGCGACCGGGCATCCGTCCCGGATACCGCCCTGGACCCGGGTACGGACCAGGTTATCCCGGAGGACCAGGAGGATCGGGGCTTGGCGAGGAATATGGGAGTGGGGCGATGCCCCCCGGTCAGCCAGGCGCTACCAACGTCGCAGCCCTCTCTGCAAAGGTTCGCTGGATGCTGATGGCTGAAAACGTGGGACGCTCCGTGTGTCGGGAACTGAAACAGGCGGCCGACCGTCTCGCCACTGTTGATCCGGGCGCTCTGGAATCGGTCAGTCAGAAACGCCCGCCTGAGTTCCAGGAAACACACCCCAACTGTGCCGTGGTCGCCGAATACCACCTCGATTGGCCAAACTCCCAGCTCAGGCAGGAACTGCCCGGCGTCCAATTCGATCCCATGCGCGTCCACTACATCCGATTGGAGGGTCGCAGCACGCTGGCTGCTGTTTCCGGGTTCTACCGACGGAAGATTCAGAATATCACCCAGCGGGTGATCTCTGATGGGGTGTGGTTGGACGACGTGAGAACGCTTACCGATGGCAAGGCCCGTCGGCAGTCGATTGACGTCTTTGTGACCCACGACGCGGGAGATGTGACCCCGAGCGAGGAAATCGACCTTGTGGTGGAGTTGCTTTCGGTGGAGATTCTGGCGCAGGACGTCGCCGCCTCCGTCCCGGCTGCGGAAACGCTTCGCTGAACAGGCGCATTCCTCGAGGCTGTGGGATGGGACGCCACCGAGTGACGTGACCCTCGATTTTCCGCCTACGAGCAGGGTACATTGAGAATGGGCGCTGTCCCGGATTGTGAGGCGTCCGAATGGGCAAGTGTCTCGATACTGTCCTTGTAGTCGAAAGAGGTCCCGCCCATGATCCGACGTTGCCGCCAGAGCAGGAAGGGTTGACAGTTACACGAGAAAGGGTGCTCAGTGAATCGAGAGTCCGCAACTGCTGGAGACCATCCTCACCCTGTTCGCCGTATAGCTGCCGTCAATGACTTCGAGGTTTTCTGCCGAGAGTTACGGAGGCGATCTCGGCTGGCCCTGGATACGGAGTTTGTGGCCGAGGACAGCTATCAACCCAACCTGTGCCTGATCCAGATTGCCTTCGATGATGAACTGGTGGTGATCGATCCCTTCCCCCTCGGGTCGGTGCGACGCTTCTGGGAAACCATAATTGAGGGAAACGTGGAGGTCGTTGTCCATGCCGGCCGAGTGGATCTTCAATTCTGCTACAACGCCGTCGGACAGTTTCCTTCCCGCGTTTTTGATGTGCAAATTGCCGCTGGGTTGATCGGTCTGGAGTATCCCGCCGGACTTGCCAACATTTTGCAAAAGTATTTGGGGATCTCGGTAACCAAGCACGAGACGCGGACCGACTGGCGACGGAGGCCACTCAGTGACAAGCAGATCGAGTATGCCCTCAACGACGTTCGATACCTGCTCCCTTTGAGAGATCATCTGGAGCGCGAACTCGTCCGGCTCCATCGCCTGGAATGGTTGAGCGAGGAAGTGCAGCGCCAGCAGCAAATGGCCATCCAAGCGGAAGGGGAAGAGCGATGGCGGCGGCTGACGGGGTATGGTGGAGTGTCCCGCCGAGAACTGGCCATTCTGCGCGAGCTGTGGCACTGGCGGGAACGGGAAGCCGCCAGACGAAACGTCCCCCCACGTCGCGTTTTACGGGACGATCTTCTGGTGGAACTGGCGCGGCGGGCATCCAGTGACCCCAAACGAATCCTCGCCATTCGCGGGATGTCGCACCATTCCATTCGACACCTCGTCCCCATGATCTCTGCGTGCATCCGAGAAGCCCTTGCCCTGCCGCCAGAAAAATGGCCGCAACTTCCCAACCGGCCTGGAGTTCAGCAGTCCCCTGTCGTTGGACAGTTTCTCTACAGCGCCCTCGCGAGCCTGTGTCTGAAAAAACAAATTGCGGTCGGTCTCGTGGGCGGGACCAATGATTTGCGGGACTGGCTGGCTTATCAGCTCTCCGGCAACACGGACGATCCCCCGCCCATCCTGGCCCAGGGATGGCGACGCGAGGTGATCGGCGATACCCTGCAAATGCTGGTTGCAGGACGCGCTGCTTTGCGCATTGCCGACCCCACGGCGGACAACCCCCTGGAACTCATTTTTCTCGCACAGACAGACGCTGAATCCCGCGAGACTGTGGACAGGCAATCGGAGGGCCAGTTCCCTCAGGGCCCTGAGGACGTGACTGCCAGTTCCCAAGAAGAATCCTGCGAGACGCCCCCCTGAGCAGGTGTCGGCGAAAGGCTGACTCATTCCCGATTTTTTCGCCGCTATAAAGGGCAGACTCCCAGGATGGCTTGCGCAGGATTGAAGTCCAGCCCGGCGGAACGGCTTGCCAGCTCCGCCATTCAACGTCGAGATCATCCATCTTTTGCCGTGGGCAGAAGCGGCGTGGCCCGCTGAGTCACTCCGGGAGTAAGTTGCTCGTCAGGTCTGGATTCCCACGCAGGATCGTCCGCTTCGTGGACGTGCTTCATTCCCGTTTGAAGGTCGGGGACGTTCATGCATGGCCCCTGCGGCATCGCAGAATGGGGATGAGCGAAGGCGAAAGACGCTCGATGCCTCCCATGCTCCGAAGGCCCTTCGGTGCTTGCGGCTTATTGAGAGGCTTCGACCAGCCGGACTTCGCCTGCCTGCCATTCTCCCTCGGCCGCCAGAGGTGCCGGAACGAATCTCTTGTCCACGAATGGTTCCAGAAGACGCCGGTGCTCGACGGGGAGGCGCGTGGGCCAGAGCTGTTCTTTGGGGAGCGGCGACCCGAAAAGAATCTGATAAGCGCGCGGATGACGTTCCTGGAGGGTGGTGGCGTCCAAACACAAAAGCACAGCAGGCCGGTTTTGCACGCTGGGGTACTCCCGCACGTCGCCGACCAGTTCAAATCCCAAAAATTTTTCATAAAAGAGTGCATGCCGGGGATGGACGGCTATGAAGACTTCGTCGAGGTGTTCTGTAAATCGGGCGTATTGGGCGAGCAAGCGAACAAGCTCAATGAAATGGGAGAGACCGGTTTTCCCGATTTCCTCACCCGCCAGGCACGTCACCTCGCCGAAGACACGGCGTTCCTTGCGGTGCGCGGCGATCGCCTCAGGATACACCGCTTCCGCGGGAATCCCCAGAATTCCATCGCGCACGAGAGACATCGTTAAAATGACGCGCGGGCCTTCGCAGGCGATAAACAGGTCGGTGGTGGGCAGCAGGTGATACGGAGTCACGCGGAGCATGTACTTGTTCGGGGCAATGAGTCCTGCACGAACGTAGGAGTGATAAACGAGTCGCAGGGCTGCAATCCAGTCTTCGATTGTCGATGCAGGACGGTATGTGACCATAGCATCTCACCATTGGTCGAGCGATGTCGACTCTCCAGGCTGCGGAAAAGACGACCAGATTAGTTCCCCAAGATAAGCCGCCGTCAGTCCGGTCGTTCGTCTCAGAAGGATCAGCAACCTGCAGCATTGCTCCGCTCTTGACGCAGGAGCCACCGAGGTGCCGGAACGAGGAACGCAACCGTCTTTCCGACGGGCTCTATGACAAGCCTAGGTCACGGGACGACGGTGTCAAACTAAAAATCGGTGAATTCTCTTTTGGGGTAACCGCCGGGACAATTCTCTCTACCGGGCAGGCACGGCGATGCTCGAGGAGCCGGCCAGTGGGGACTCTCCAGCGGTATTAGCTGGGACAACCCGGCGGACTGCCAATTTGGCACCGATCTGGCCTCCGGCGTGCCAGGACGCGCACCCGCTCGTGTTCCCGTCCCGTCTCTAATTTGCGTCTAATCCGTCACTTGTGCCAACAGAAGGTCCTTGGCATACAGATTGCATAGGAAGGACGCGACAGTTCTTCCATCGCGACGCACCCCGGGGCGGGGAATAACATTAAAGACGGGATTGATGTCACCGCGAGGAGGGGACACGTCAGGTGCCCGCGGCAGGTCGCATTGGCCTGTCCCCACATCGACGGAATCGGGGGAGCGAATTCTCCCGCTCGCTGGTTTTACGTGGTGCGACAAACCGCCCCGACCAATCGGGCATGTCCGGGAAACAATTGGCATTCTGTGAGCAAAGGAGGATCTTCCAGTGGCGAAAAACCTTGTTTTCGACCAGTCGGCACGACAGGCGTTAGCAGCGGGTGTTACCAAATTGGCGATGGCCGTGAAGGCCACTCTTGGTCCGAGAGGTCGCAATGCCGTCCTGGACAAAGGATGGGGTTCGCCCAAGGTCACCAAGGACGGCGTGACCGTGGCGGAGGACATCGATCTGGAAGACCCCAATGAAAATCTGGCCTGCCGATTAGTTCGCGAGGCAGCGTCCAAGACCAATGACGTCGCCGGTGACGGCACGACCACGGCGACGGTTCTGGCGGAAGCCATTTTCAAGGAAGGCCTGAAAATGATCGCGGCCGGTGCAGACCCCATGGCGCTCAGCCGGGGGATTCACAAGGCCGTGGATGCCGTGGTTGAGGCCATCAAAAAGATGGCGCAGCCGGTTGACGAAAAAAACCGCAAAGAAATCGCCCAGATTGCGACCATCGCGGCCAACAACGATCCGTCGATCGGCGCAGTGCTGGCCGACGCTTTCATGAAAGTCGGCAAGAATGGCGCTATCACGGTGGAAGAAGGAAAGCAGGCCGAGACCACCGTGGAATTCATCGAAGGGATGCAATTCGACCGTGGTTTCCTCTCTCCGCACTTCGTGACCAATCAGGAGGAGCAAACCTGCGAACTGGAGAAGTGCTATATCCTGGTTTACGAGGACAAGATTTCCAACGCGCGTTCGCTGGTGCCGCTCCTCGAAGCCGTGGCGAAGACGAATCGGCCGCTCCTCATCATTGCTGAAGATGTGGAAGGAGAGGCCCTGGCGACGCTCGTCGTCAACAAGCTCCGCGGGATTCTCAGCGTGTGTGCGGTGAAGGCTCCCGCCTATGGTGAGCGCCGCAAGGCCATGCTCGGAGATATCGCGATTCTCACCGGCGGAAAGGCCATCTTTAAAGACCTCGGGATCAATCTCGAATCGGTGAAGCTGAGTGATCTCGGGCAGGCCAAGAAAGTGATCGTCACGGCGGATGACACGACGATCATCGGTGGTGCGGGTAGCAAGGAAGAAATCGAAGGTCGGTGCGAGCAGATCAAGAAAGAACTGCAAACGACGACCAGCGATTACGACCGCGAAAAGCTCCAGGAGCGACTGGCCAAACTGTCCGGTGGCGTGGCCCAGATCTTCGTCGGTGCGGCCACTGAGACCGAGATGAAAGAGCGGAAATACCTCATTGAAGATGCCAAGGCCGCAACCCAGGCGGCCCTGGAAGAGGGGATCGTGCCGGGTGGCGGCGTGGCCCTCCTGAGGGCGGCGAAGGCGCTGGAGAAACTCGAACTGACCGGCGACGAAGCCCTCGGCGCGAAGATTGTCGAAGCCGCTCTGGAAGTTCCCCTGCGAACCATTGCCGAGAATGCTGGTCAGGATGGGGCGGTCGTCGTGGCGCAGGTTCGCAAAATGAAGAAAAACGAGGGCTACGACGCCGAAAAAGACCAGTATTGTGACATGTTCGAGGCAGGTATCATCGACCCGGCAAAGGTGGTTCGGGTAGCGATTCAGAACGCGGCCAGTGTGGCGAGCCTCCTCCTGACCACCTCCTGCCTCGTCACCGAGATCCCCAAGAAGGAGACCGACAAGAAGCCGGGTCACCACGACGAGGATTTTGACTACTGAGCAACCCGGCGGCCAAGAGGCCGTGCGGATCAATATATATTGCGTCTCGGGTCGCGGCAGAAGCGCGGCCCTGTACGGAGAAGACAGCCTTCGGCAACCGTTGCCGAAGTTTGGTCCGGCCCGACGATGCGGCCGAGATGGGGAAGACAGTGGCAGCAGAGCACCAGCGACAGGTTGCCCTGTCTTCCGTGGTTCATGATAGGTGCGTGTGAAAACAGGAATAAACGGAGTCAGGTTGTTTTCAGGAAAAAGGGTGTGCGACGATGAGCGAAATCAAGTTGCGGCCGTTGGATGATCGGATTGTTGTGGAACCTCTGGAAGCGGAAGAGACGACCCCGGGCGGTATCGTCCTGCCCGATACAGCGAAAGAGAAACCGCAACGTGGACGGGTGCTGGCCGTGGGGCCAGGCCGCCTGCTCGACAACGGCAAACGTACGGAGATGTCTGTCTCTGTGGGTGATGAGGTGATCTTCGGAAAGTACGCGGGGACGGACATCGAAATCGAAGGAAAAGAAATCAAGATTCTCCGCGAGTCCGACGTGTTGGCGAAGATCGTGAAGTGATTCTGGTTGGGAATCAATCGGGAGGTCCTGCAAATATAAGGAGCCCCAGACGTGGCAAAGCAACTGTTGTTTCAGGATCAGGCCCGCGCGAAGCTGCTGCGCGGTGTTGATAAGCTCGCTGATCTGGTTGCGGTGACTCTCGGTCCCGCCGGCCATAACGTGATCCTCTCCAAGTCCTACGGCGGGCCGCAGGTGACCAAAGACGGTGTCACTGTGGCAAAAGAAGTCGAACTGGAAGATCGTTTCGAGAACATGGGCGCGAAACTCGTCAAAGAGGTCGCGTCCAAGACATCGGATGTGGCCGGTGACGGAACGACCACCGCGACTGTGCTGGCCCGGGCGATCTACAAAGAGGGCCTGCGGAACGTCATTGCCGGGAGTAATCCGACGGCCATCCGTCGTGGAATCGACCGCGCTGTCGAGGCGGCCGTTTCTCACCTGATGACGATCGCCAAGAAAGTCGAAAGCAAGAATGATTTGGCCAACGTCGGCGCGATCAGCGCGAATAACGATCGCAAGATCGGCGAACTGCTTGCCGAAGCGATGGAAAAGGTCGGCAAGGACGGTGTGATCACCGTCGAGGAAGGCAAGACCGCCGAGACGACCTACAAAGTCGTGGAAGGCATGCAGTTCGATAAAGGGTACATCTCGCCGTACTTCATCAACCGAGTACCCGAGATGGACTGCTATTTTGAGGATGCGTACATCCTCATCCATGAAAAGAAGATCAGCAATCTCAGGGAATTGATCCCGCTTCTGGAAAAGGTCGCTCACACGGGCAAGCCGCTCTTGATCATTGCCGAGGACGTGGAGGGCGAAGCCCTCACCGCGCTGGTGGTCAACAAGCTCCGCGGCGTCCTCCAGGTGTGTGCCGTGAAGGCACCGGGATTCGGCGATCGTCGCAAGGCCATGCTGGGTGACATTGCCATCCTCACCGGTGGGACGCTGATCAGTGAAGACCTCGGCATGAAGCTCGAAAATGTCGAGCTGACACATCTTGGCCGAGCGAAAAAGATCACCGTGGACCGCGACAAGACCACGATTGTGGAAGGTGCGGGCAAGCCCGCCGACATCAAGGCCCGGTGCGATCAACTCCGGCACCTCATTGAAACCACCGACAGCGACTATGATCGCGAGAAATACCAGGAGCGGCTGGCCAAGCTGTCTGGCGGCGTCGCGGTCATTCAGGTCGGTGGTGCCACAGAGGCCGAAATGAAGCAGACTAAAGCCCGGGTGGAAGACGCGCTCCACGCGGTGCGGGCTGCCGCTGAAGAGGGTATTGTGCCGGGTGGTGGCGTGGCGCTCCTCCGCTGCCGTGAAGCCGTGGAGAAAGCGCGGGCGAATGCTCGCGGTGACGAAAAGATTGGCGTGGACATCGTCTATCGGGCACTTTCCAAACCACTTGAGCAAATCGCCGAAAACGCGGGTCTCGACGGGTCGGTGGTGGTCCAGGAGGTCCTCGAAAAGGACACCAACGTCGGTTTCGACGCCATGTCCAAGAAGTACGTGGACATGTTCAAAGCGGGGATCATCGACCCCACCAAGGTGGTTCGTTGTGCCCTGGAGAACGCCGCGAGCATCGCAGGACTGATGCTCATGACGGAAGTCCTCGTGACGGACGTGCCCAAGGAGGAAGAGGAAGAAGTACCGGTGGAGGGCGTGGTTCGCTGATCAAGCGACATCGTCCGGCCTGACGGTCTGAAAGAGAAAATGCGGAATTGGGCCACCTCCGGTATGGGGGTGGCCCATGTTCCCTGTTATGACCGCGTTTACCGGAGCCGTCAGGCCTCTTTTCGGCCGTTCGAGCGCTCGAGGGGATGCGGCGATTGTGTGATATAATAGCGCGAGTCAGGATTTCCACGGATCCGTCTGACTATTGGGGAACACGTTGACATCATCGCGAAGTGGCGCAAAAACTGGGGTATTGTCTGTTTGTGTT
>NZ_JACIYL010001050.1 GCF_014359955.1 Thermogutta sp.
ATGGCACCGGCAGCTCGATAGTGCTGTACGAGGACGCCAACCGTCGGCGTCGCGGAAATCCCCACGTCCAGAACGCTCCGCCCAGCGGCGGTGAGCCCGGCAATCACGGCAGCGTGAAGCATCTTTCCGCTCGGGCGTCCATCTCGTGAGACCAGAATCATCCCGGGAGGCGCTGCGGCTGCCCAGGCCGCCGCGAATCTGAGGGCAACTTCTGGCGTCAAAGATTCTCCGACGACTCCGCGAACTCCGGAAACGCTCACGATAAGCTCACTCACGGGAGCCTCCCCTCCAGCAGATCGGCCAATTGATCACAGAAACACCCATCCTGACTCGCCTGGCGAACCAACTTGTTCCTTCACCTGGTTCCACTTAAAATGCGCTGAGTGGCCTGAGACGAAGGAATGGCCTACTCAACACCAGCGTTGTCTCATGTTATACGAAAAACGGCGGACGGCTGTACAGTTCAGAAAATCGGGTGGGACAGCTCAAAAAGTCCGAGAATCACGGGGATGATAAGATCACGTGCAAAGGCCATCCACTTGGGCTGAGGACAATGCCGCAAAAGTGGTACTGTCAATTTGGGAAACTTGTGCGGTGCGCCGAGGACGGATAGTTAGTCCAGGAAAAAAGGGGCAATGGGCCGGCGCAACGGTGCGCTCAGGCAAGAGTCGCGGGAAAGTTTCTCCAGGTAGCGTGAGTGACGATCGGCACACACTCGACTGGCGAAAGGACGTTGATCCGGCGGTATGGGCGAGTTCACCGGTCTTGACGGGGGCAGGAACTTATTGAGATTACATGGCTTGAAGCGGACCAGCATCACGTTGGAAAAAGGATCGCGCACGATGGCTTGCAATAACAGGTTTTTCCGCCGTGGGTTGGATAAGTCTGCCCGGCAGCCATCGCTTCTTCTGGTCCCTCGAAGGCAGAGCAGAATGAGTGGGGCCCTCAAACGGAAGCGATCTAAACTTTTCGTCCAGGTCCCGCAATCTAGTCGTCTTCGTGCGGTCGCAGGTCGAGAATGGAATATCTCGATTTGCTTCCTCGGATAACTGTCGGCGCGAGAAAGTTTCCGCTTGATCGGCACGTGGCTGCGGTTTGGCACCGCGCTCCGAAAGGATTGTCGGGGCAGATTCAGACATTCAGATAAACGGAGAGGTGGTTCCCATGACCCTGACGCAGGACGTCGTACAGAAACATTTGAGTCAACTTCAGCAGGCATTATC
>NZ_JACIYL010001051.1 GCF_014359955.1 Thermogutta sp.
ACCTGTGAAGTCAAGAATGTAGACCTCGAATTTGCGATGACACTCTTCAAAGGTGGGATTGCCGCCCAGACTGATCGCCGCGGGATAGAGGCGGCCTTGCAACGGAACAACTCCCGCGTAGATTCCCTCCCTGGGCAGGAGGGTCGGAACGTCGTTGAGGTTGGCCGTCGGGAACCCCAGGTGACTTCCACGGCCGGCGCCCCGAACCACCTTCCCGACTGTGCGGAAGGGCCGGCCCAACATGGCCGTTGCCGCCCTGAGTTTCCCCTCCAGCAGGCACTGGCGAATCCGCGAGCTGGACACCGGTTCGTTGTTGAACAGGACGGGCGGCACGATATGGCAGTCGATGCCCTGCTGAGAACACATTGACTGTAAAAGGCTGATATCCCCAGCGCGCTCTTTACCGAAGCGGAAATCCGCCCCTTCCACGATGGCTCGGGCCTTCAATCGCGTCACCAGAATCTCCTGGAAAAATTGTTCCGGCGACATTTCCAGAAGCTGCCGATTGGTGGGATAGACCAGCGTCCGGTCAACCCCAGCATGAGAAAGCAGGGTGAGCTTTCGATCGAGCCAGGTCAGGGGGGGCGGAGCCCGATCGGGATTGAGGAGCGACGCCGGGTGAGGATGGAACGTCACCACCAGCGAGGGCACGCCAAGTTTCTGCGCTGTCTGGCAAAGCACTTCAAGCAGGCGGGCGTGCCCCCGGTGAACGCCATCGAAGTTGCCGACTCTCACCACGGAGCCTTTGAGGTCTTGGATCTCATCCAGTTCGCGGTAGATGATCACCGGTGCGGACCTTTCGGGATCAACAGGTCCCAACTGCGCGTGGGGGGCCTGAAACACAGTGGGTTCAGCCGGAGGGGATGAACCCGAAGAATCTCAAATTATAAACCGGGACGAGCGAAGATAGGGAGGCGAAGTATTCCAGGTTCAGGGAATCCAGCACGGAAACGTGGGAAATCTATGGCCCAATGACCACAGACGTGACGCACGGCCTCTGAGTAAACGCCCGGCCGTGATGGGGATTCGTGAGGAAAGCCGCGTCGCCACACGCCAGAATATTCCACGGGGCTCGGTTCCCGGTTGACACATCCCCACTTTTCCGCTAGCGATGGGGCCGCGGACGTCCAGATTGGTTCGTGTTGGTTTGATGGGCGCCGTAGAAGGTGTCACTCCAGTAGGCCGGGGTTCCACCGCTCACTGAGCGTCCCGGTTGCGTCGG
>NZ_JACIYL010001052.1 GCF_014359955.1 Thermogutta sp.
GGCGCCCCGGCATTGGCGTTGCCGTCGCGGGTTATCGCCCAGAACATGGCTCCGCCTGCGTTGGTCACGTTGATGAAGCGCTCGTTTGCCCTGGCGTTGACCTGGAATCGCGCCCATTCATGATTGTCAAAGTCGTAGGTAGCCATCCCCACCGACCGAACGGGCGTCGGCGTGCCGGCCGCGGGATCACCGATGGTCCAGCCCACGCTGCCGTCGTTGAGGAGAAGTTCTTCGATCGTTCGGCTGCCGCCTGATGTGTTCGTCTGGAAAAATTTCCAACCCCCGGCCGAAGCGTCGGGATCGTACACCGCCGCCCCGACTTCCCGCGGGATGTAGCCGTTCGCAGTGGGATAGCCGATCGTCCAGGCGACGATGCCATCCTTGCTCTCCAACTGAGTGACAGCGAGAACCCCCAGATTTGGGCTTTCCGCCGTTTTCCAGGCCCCTTGATTGGTGTCGTAAATCGCCACGCCCACTTTGCGTGCCACGATCTGGCCGTTGGGCAGGGCGGTCCCCACCGTCCAGGCGACCACCCCTTTCTCACTCAACACGTCGACAATCACCTGATCGGAGCCGTAGGAGGTGGAACCTTCCTGCCAGACACCCCCCACATTGGCGCGATAGTGCACCGTACTCCCGTCGATCCAGGTCTCGACTTCCTGGGGGGGCTGATAAGGGTTGATGGTCGCAGGGAGCGTCAGATCGGGGGCCGGAACCAGTCCCAGTGTGCCCGGTATGATGTTGCCCGACATGGCCCCCGCGTCACCGTACCCGAGAGGCGTTTCCCAGCTAAATCCGACGCCGCTGAGGAGTTGTCGATCTTCCAGTTGTTCCAGTGTCAGTCTGCGATGTTTGCGGGAGGCTCCCAACCGACGGCCATCGTGGCGAGGCATTCCATTCTTCCGCAACATAGGTGGCATCCTTGCTCCCGAAAAAGTCCTTCCCGGTCGGTTATGCCGGCCCGTGGGTTTATTGGAAAGGGACGCGATATTAGCGTGAGCGACCCGTTACGTCGATATTACTATCGACAAATGCGGGATAAGCCCTCCAATCCAATTGGACGGAAAATCCCGCCCATTTTGACGAGCAAGCGAGATCCGATCTCGAACACGTGCCTGCTCGGGCTTCAGAAAACCCTGTCGCGCTGATCCATCCCCACCTTTAGGAGGAGTCTCTTGGAACCGGAAGGAGTAGCATGTGGTAGGGGCCATTCATGAATTGC
>NZ_JACIYL010001053.1 GCF_014359955.1 Thermogutta sp.
ATCCATGAGGTGGAAAAGGGCCTCGAGTCCCGTATGGCCAGCGTGATGAGCCAGCGGTTTGAAAACGCCGGCGGTATCCCCACGGTTGCTGAAATCCTCAACGTGATCGACCGCGCCACGGAACCGATTCTTGGGAGCGCGAACCACCAGCAACAGTCCCTCGGATTTTTTGGTGTAAATGACCGCCCACGTTTTCTGTGAGGGGCCAAGCCGGAGCATGATCATGCGCTCATGGTTGTGGTCGATCGTCACCTCGGGCACGGCCTTTACGATTTCATGGATGATCTGGTGGAGGAGTTTGGGCCGCCATTTCAATTCTCCCCCTCTGATACCCATCTGGGTGAAGTGCCAAACCAAATCGTAGTCGGCGGTGCGTGTGCTCTCGGTGCTGCAGAGAGATTGGTAGTTCTGAATGGCAGGCGCCAGGAAGTCCCAGAAGTTGATTTCATCCAGTGACGCCAACTCGCTGACCCGCAGATCGATCTCGCACCAGGCGCCCTGCTGCCTGGTTGCCAGAGAGGGCGGTGGAAGCGGCGGTTCTTCCTGCGGTCGTTCGTAGAGCTTCAAAAATGGCGAGGGAGCCTCCGGAACGGTCCGCCGGACAGGGCGACGATTGGCGGAACTGGTGAGTATTCTGGCGGCACGCAGGCCTGTTCGGATCCGCAGGCGGAGTTGCAAATCGTCCCCCGTGTAGATGTGCATGAACCACGGGCCCCGCAGTCTTCGAGCGCGGACCTCGATGACATTCTGAGTGGAATAGTCGATCACCAGTGTGGACTGGTGATTTTCCAGAAATTGTATGAGTCGTTCCAGGATGGTCCGTCCCCACCGAATGGGACGCCCATTCATCGCAAAAGACCGGGTCAAATGCCAGGAACGGCCGTCGGCTTCCCATGGGCTCTTGACGTCGGTCAAGCTGGGCTCGGCTTCCGGTGAGTGCAGGGGAGACAGATGGTTCTTGTACGGATCGTACGGTTGGCGTTCTTTGCGGGGACTGTTGTCCAGGACCGGCGCCAGCACTTCTCCGGTGTAAGATCGCCACGGGGGCTGCATCGCTGACGCCCCCGATTTTCCGTTCGGACTTCCCTCTTCTGCCCGGCCTTTTTCGCGCTGCCACCAGCGAGAGTAGGCGACCACGTCTTCCGGCGTGCCCGCCACCACGACATGTCCCCCCTGTTCACCCGCTTCGGGCCCAAGATCGATGATCCAGTCGGCCGACTTG
>NZ_JACIYL010001054.1 GCF_014359955.1 Thermogutta sp.
TCACCGGTTGTGGCAAAACTGCGGCCAACCGCCCAAAGACGGTAAAAGTCAACGGAGTAGTCCTCTACAACGGGCAGCCGGTCGAAGGGGCCCTCGTGATGCTCGTGTCCACAGACCCTAACGGCCGGGGAGCTGTGGGCAGAACCGATGCCTCGGGAAAGTTCACCCTGACGACGTTCGATCCCGGTGATGGCGCTATCCCTGGTACTTACAATGTGGCCATTTCAAAAACCATTCTGGAAGGAGAAGCGCCCTCGGAGGATGCCCAAAACACTGGTGGCGCCGAGCCGGACAAGCGAGTTCCCAAGGACCTTTTGCCGCCAAAATACAAGGTAGCCGCCACCTCGGGCTTGAAAGCGGAGATCAAAGAACCCGGGCCAGTGGAACTGAAATTCGAACTCACCGACTGAGGCGAGGATATTTCGGCCAAGTGGCCTCGGCCACCGCGATGGCCGCGCGATCAACGTTGCCTCCGGGTTGACGTGGCGAGGTTTTTACTCCTCCGAGCGATCGCGCCCAAGTCCTAAAGCCCTCGGGGGCCTAGCTCTTCATCGCGCGTAACCAATCCTCAGCGGAAGTACTTTTAAATCCGTTCTCACGGCAAATCATCGGCTGGGGATTGTAGGTACCGCCGAACGACGGATCCGCTTCCTTTGGAGAAACTCCTCGCGGTATTTTTGCAACTCATTTGCCAATTGGCTGTCGGT
The DNA here is from genome assembly GCF_014359955.1 of Thermogutta sp. Taxonomy (GTDB): domain Bacteria; phylum Planctomycetota; class Planctomycetia; order Pirellulales; family Thermoguttaceae; genus Thermogutta. The sequence goes on from NZ_JACIYL010001054.1 coordinate 708, forward strand.
CTCTGGGCAGTACCGGATTGCCTGATCTATCGTCTTCAGAGCATTGTCCCAATCACCAAGTTCCGCCAGCGCCGCCGCCAGGCTCCGTAAACAAACCGGGTCGGTGTTACTCGTGGCTTGACTGGCCGCTTCTGCGAGTTGTTTGGCACGCGCTCCGTCGCGAAGAGCGTCATCCGGACATGTCGCCAGAAACAGGGCGACCAGCGATTGACAGTACGGATCACCCTGGGCTTCCGAAAGAGCCCCTTCAAACTCCGACCGGGCTTCCGCAAATTTCCCCGCCCGGGTTAAGGCCTCCGCCAGTCCCAGACGTGCATCAATGAGCGAGGGCGCCAGTTCCAGTGCCCGCCTGTATGCCGTCACCGCCTCCTCGTACTTTCCGAGCTCGAGATAGGCGTTCCCGAGGTTCAAATGTGCCGGTCCATAATTTGGGGCCAATTTGATTGCTGCTTCAAATTGTGCGATGGCTTCCTGAAACGCCCCCGCCTCGGCAAGTGCTCGCCCGAG
>NZ_JACIYL010001055.1 GCF_014359955.1 Thermogutta sp.
GCAGGCTCCTCAAACAGGGGAATCAGGAGACCGACCCGGTTCGCCGATTCGCATTCTATCAGGAAGCTCGCGAACTGGCTTTGAGTGGTGGGGATTTCGCTCTGGCCATCCAGGCCGGAGAGGCGCTGGGGCTTGGCTTCGAAATGGACCCGTGGTCGCTCCATTTGGAGGCCGCACAGAGCCTCGTGCGGAATGCGCGGTCCACCGAGCAGCGAGAAAAGCTGCTTGGCCAGTTGGAAACACTGTCAGAATCCGCCGTTGAGGAAGATCGCTATCAGGAAGCAGACAGCCTGCTCGAAATGGCAGCGACCCTGGCCGGTCAACTCCGCGACAACGTGCGGAAGGATCAGTTCCTGCGGCGGAAGGAGGAAGTTCGTCAGATTGCGGCAGCCTTCGAGTCGATCCGCGAACATCTGGCCACGCTCCAGACCACGCCCGACGATCCCGCGGCCAACGAAGCCGTCGGCCGATTCTACTGCTTCGTCAAACAGGCCTGGCAAAAAGGACTGCCCTATCTGGCAAAGGGGGAAACCGCCCTGGTTCGAACGGTGGCTCAGGCCGATTTGCAAAATCCGGTTCAACCAGCAGCGCAGGCGCAAGTTGGCGATGACTGGTGGGCGATTGCGGAAACGCTTTCCGACCAGGAAAAGGCGGCCGTCAGACGTCGCGCCGGTTACTGGTACCTTCGGTGCGAGGCGAAACTGACGGGTGAAGCGGCCCAGCGGGTCAGAACCCGACTGGCGGAATCCGGCCGACTGATCAATCTGCTGGGACTGGCGACGGCACGTCGGATCAGTCTTCAGGGGACCTGGCAGATCGGGCCGAAAGCAATCATTTCTGCCCCGGAACCGGTCACCCAGATCGTCTTCCATGTGATCCCGCCTCAGGAGTACGATTTGGTGGTGGACATCCAGCCGGTACCGCTCCCACCACCGCCGCGGGGCGCGAGCCAGAGCCAGCGGTCCAACCCCCTTCTCGACATCGGTCGGGGCGCGTTTGCCGTGGGGCTGGTTCAGGGACAGCATCAGTTTCTCGCCGTGGTGGACTGGGCAGTGCCCAACCAGGGAGTTTATTGCTTCCTCGCCAATTGCAACGGCCGGGGGCCCGATCCAGCCAACCCCACGTTTCAGCAGGTGCAGGCCCTGCGATCTCAGAGACTGAACACCCTGGTGTACAGTGTGCGAAAGACCGATGTGACAGTAACGGCCAACG
>NZ_JACIYL010001056.1 GCF_014359955.1 Thermogutta sp.
CCCGGCGGCAGCTTCCAGGTGTTCCAGGGCTTTGTCATAGTAAGGGGTGGCTTCCGCGTGTTTTTTCTGCTGGATGGCGAAAATGGCGCCCATGCGGAAATAGAGGCGGCCCATCAGGTAGTGGTCCATGGCGCTGGGGGTGTGCCCGGCCAGACCCGCTTCCAGGGCTTCAATAGCCTTTTGGCCGTATTGCAAGGCCAGATCATGCTTTTCCCGCGCCTGATAATGCTGGACGGCGTCGTAGAGCGCGGCTCCATATTCCCATTGAAACTGCGCCTTGCGAACGGGACTGACGTCCTGCACGAGGAGCTGATACGCCTGATCGAGTTTTTCCAGCCAGGGTTGGGGATCCACTGCTGCGGGGAGGGCCACACTGACCGCCAGCGCGGTGGCAGCCACTTTGAACAGGGCGCGGGGGGATTGCCGCTCGTTCTGGACGAGATCCTCGGCGAGCTCTTCCGCCCGCTGCAACCATCGCCCCACCACGGCCTCCTTCTGCTCCCAGACCCCCCAGGCGATATCCCGTGCGGCGCCGAGGTGGGCATCCACCAGAACTTCCTTGCCTGCCACGCGATAAGCGGGATACGGATCGGTTCGTAGAGCCTGGGCCACTTTGATGGCCTCGTAGTGATTGTCGAGGGCTTTCTTGAAGTCCGGTGGGTCCGCCGCGTGATACACATCCCCGAGCAGACAGAGTGCCCGGGCTTTCAGGTGCGGTCGCTGGTCGGCCACGGCGATCACCTGTTCAAGCTGGGAAATCGCCGCGGCGGTCTGACGATTCTCGATGAGAATTTGGGCGAAATCCAGCCGGTACTGCACTTCCTGCGGATTGAGTTGAACGGCTCGCTGAATGCTCTCCAGAGCGTCTGCCGAGCGGCCCATCAGGCGCTGGACGCGGGCCTGGAGCCACCACGCCCGGTCGGCCTGCGGATCGAGTTGCAGGGCATGGGATAGATCCCGGAGGGCCAGCTCCGGTTCGCTTTCCCAGAAAGTCTCGGCACGGAGGATGAACGCATCGGCGTTCAGTTCTTCCAGAATGATGTCTGTCACCATGTTCGAGGCTTTGCCGGGCTGCTCTGCCGGGGCAAAAGCGAAAATGACCCCGCGCTCAGGAAACGTTTGCCCGAGAATCTCGCCCTGTGGGTTGGAAATGTACACCGGGCGGATGGCCGCCAGTTCAAGGTGCTGGGCCACCAGATTGGCC
>NZ_JACIYL010001057.1 GCF_014359955.1 Thermogutta sp.
AGCTCCGAAATACGCTGGGTGGACGAGCCGCCGCTGACACCGGCTGAGCGGTCCTATTTGCCGCTGTTTATTGAAGGACTGACGACCACATTCCGCCACCTGGTCAGTCCGAAGATCACGGTGCAATTCCCGGAAGAGCGCCACGAGTTTCCTGATCCGATCATCTACCGCGGAGTACACCGTCTCAACCGGGACGAGCAGGGCCGGGTGAAATGCGTCGCCTGTTTTCTTTGTGCCACGGCCTGTCCCGCGCATTGTATCGACATTGTGGCCGCGCCCAGTCCGTGGCCGGATCGTGAAAAGTATCCCGTCGTTTTCAACATCGATATGCTGCGGTGCATATTCTGCGGGATGTGCGAGGAGGCGTGTCCCGTGGATGCGATCGAACTGACGAGTTTGTACGATCTGTCCGGCAAGAGCCGGGAAGAGATGATCTTCGACAAAGAGAAGCTGCTCAGCGTGTACGATCAGACAAAAGACCTGGAGCCTCCCCGTTGGATGCGAGAGCGGGACGTGGTGGAAGAGCAGGAGACTGATTCGGCTTCCGGAGAAACCTGACTGACCGGCGAGGGACGAATTCTTTCACGCAGACGTTGCCGGGAAAGGTGGAAACACGATGGTTTCGGGTACGACCATTCTTTTAGCGGGGATGTTGTTGACCCTGGTGGGGCTGTTTTGGGCCCTGCCCTGGGGGGCGGATCGGCGTCGAGTGCCGGGTTGGATCCTGGTGGCCTCGGGGCTGGTGATGATGGCCAGCCTGATTCCCGCGTTTGGGGGCTTTCTTGCCCGAAGCGTGCTCTGGGGAATGACACTGGTGACGCTGGGGTCGGCGGTGGCCATGATCACCTCGGTCCGCCCGCTCTACAGTGCCCTGTGGTTTGGGATGACTGTGCTCGGCACGGCGGGACTGATTTTGTATCACGGGGCAGAATTCGTCTCCATGGCCCTTATTGTGGTGTACATTGGGGCCATTCTGGTGGTCTTTCTCTTTCTGATCATGCTCGACGAACCGCGCGGTCAGGCGGGGTTTAATCGGCGGAGTTGGGAGCCTTTCATCGCGTCGCTGGCCGGGGTCGTACTGATCGGCCTAGTGAGCGGGAGTTGTCTGGAAGGATTACGTCCGCAGGATGGAGAAAATGAGGCTGCTCCGACGGCTGTTTCCAGCGGCGAGAAAGGCGCTTCGGGGTTGGTACCGACCAGGAC
>NZ_JACIYL010001058.1 GCF_014359955.1 Thermogutta sp.
CGGAAGCGGGGGCTTCCTGGTGTACGGCTCACAGTTGCGACGGAAGTACAGGAATTTTTCTCTCATCGGTTCATCAAACACGGAGGACCTGATCGCAGCCGCCCGGTGCTTTCCCATTTTGAAGACGCAGGGGGTGGATGCATTTGTCGCAGCATGTGATCGGGTTCGGCAGGAACGGACTCCTCCGCCGCGAGTGACTCAGGTAGCCGAGGACAAGCTGGAACTGGCCTCCATCGGTGACTGCTTGGAGAGCATTAAAAAGGCCAGAATCGTCGCCGTCGGCGGCGGCAGTGAGGCGCTGGCCAGAAGTATCGGGGAACGACTGGGAATCACCGTACACCGGGTGAGCTTTGACGAATTGGCGGAAGCGGCCGACAAGGTCGATCGAGATGCTGCTGATGAACTGGCTGGCCGATGGAAATCGGGCGCGCAGAAAGTCATCATCGACAATCCCGACGAGACGCTGCGTCTTTCCGCCATCAATTATCTCGCCCAGAAAGCGCTTCTGGACAAATACCAGGCCGAGGCCATCACGATCAACTGTCTGGGAGGCTTCTACAGTGGCAAACTCAAGGCGTATCCATGCCTGGGTTATGTGGAACTTCTCAACTCCGGCATGATCGGGGCTTGCGAGGCCGATCTCAATTCCACGGTCACCCTGGTGGTCATGAATCATTTGATCCGGCGACCAGGGTATATCTCGGATCCTGTCATCGATTCGTCAAAACGCCAAATCATCTACGCGCATTGTGTGGCCACCACGAAGCCCTTTGGTCCGCAGGGGCCAGCCAATCCTTACGAAATCCTCACCCACTCCGAGGATCGCCGGGGCGCGTCTGTTCGATCGTTCTTGCCTGTTGGATATATGACGTCCACTCTGGAGATTTTCGCCGATCGAAAACAGATTCTTTTCCACCAGGCAGTGGCGGCAGAAAACGTCGTCATCGACCGCGCATGCCGCACAAAGCTGGCCTGCGAAGTTCCCGGCGATTTCGAGAAGCTGTTCCTGGGTTGGAGCGGCGGATGGCATCGCGTCACCTTTTACGGAGATCTGGCTGAACCGGTCCGCGAGCTCGCCCAGGCACTCGGCTTTGAGCTGGTGCAAGAGGCCTGACTCTGTCTGGCGTCTCAATTCAATGTGGCGATCCGCGAGGTGGTCTTTGCCGCCGCGCGGGTGCGTCGATGATTGAGCGTTGCTC
>NZ_JACIYL010001059.1 GCF_014359955.1 Thermogutta sp.
CTTTTATGACCGCGTGACGGCCGAGTCGTAACGGCCGCCTCTGTCGGCAAGAATCCTTTCAGGCGCACACAGGAGCCCGCGTCGGCATGGCGCTGTTTTTGATCATCACAGCTCTGGTGAATTTCATGGCCGGGTTCGGCCTGGCCATGTGCCTCGGAGTCGGGCCGAGCAACCTCAGCGACGTGCTGGCTATCCTGCTGGGCAGGCCCCTGAAAAGCGAGGGATTCAGAGATTGAGTCCGCGGCAAAGAACGGACGAAGTCCGCTGTGATTTTCAGGAGCGGGCGGCGTACGCCTCAGCAAACTCCAGGATCCACTTGTCGATAATTTCCTTGAAAGTTTCCGGATCTGCCTCGTTGAGCGGTTGATAGAAGCTGCGGTTGAAGAGCTCCTTGTCGCGGACGGTGGCTTTTCCGGCCAGATCGAGCACGAAATACTCCGAAAGTGGTCGCACCACCAGCTCGATTCGGCTGTAGCGTCGTTGGGGTGGCTGACTGCGGCGGTCGATGTCGTCACGGCTGAGAGCCGCTCCCCAGCCCCGTTCGGCAATCACGGTCTCATACTGGAAGCCCGGAAAGTGCTCCTGAAGTTTGCGAAGGCACTGTTCGATGTAATCGGTCAGTTGAAGTCGGAGTTCGCTGTGCCGCGAGCGGAGTTCCTGTTCCGTCATGGCACGGCGGGCTTCCGCTTCCGCCTGCATATCGCGCCGCCGGCGGCCTCGCTCGATCGCCTGTTGCAATCGTTTCTCAAAGTCACTCATCAGTTTCTAGCTTGAACAAGGCACTTCTGGATACGTTAATGCGGGGGACGGCTGTGGTGGATCTTGTCTTTCGTTACGCCAAACCTCCCGGTAAGTTCGTTCTTCTTTAATCATAAACCTCTCTCCGCCATTTGTCGCCATCACCTGAGCCCGTCCCGTTCCCCCTCTTTGAGTGGATTCGTGAAAGACAAAACGCTCAACAGCTTGCGGGCGCAGCTCACGAATGGCCCCCTCTGTCAAAAAGAAATTGACCCGAGCAGACGGAGCGCTTCGATCACGTAGCGCATCCAGCGTCAAATTGGGGACCTCACAAGCAGGTTCCGCGGAAAGGCGGTGGGGCACGCCTTTCGTGCCGGTTTGGCACTACTTGCGCGGCGCGCAATTGCGCGTGAAGCGGCCTCACGTTGCCCCGGCCGTTGGCTGATTTTCCAGCTTCTT
>NZ_JACIYL010000106.1 GCF_014359955.1 Thermogutta sp.
GCCAGGCAGTGCAAGGCCAACTGCTCCGCGCAGCCGAGTGCCACGGCCAGGTAAACCTCCACGGTGCCGTACCCTGCCAGGTGCTTCTGCCCCATGGCAACCAGCCCCGCTTCCTGCGGGACCGTGGAGGATTCGATACCGGCCTGTTTCGCGATCAGCTCCACGAGCTTCGCAACCGAGACGCGAAACTCGAGCAACTGCTGCTCACTTACGGGAATCGGCTCGAAGTACTCGCTGCTGTCCTCGCCGGCCACGGCGAAAAAGCCCCTGGCCGTCTTGCGAACAGCCGCCCGGCGCCCCGAGTGGGGAAACCGAGGGTGCGGAATCTGCTCGGGCAACGGCTCCTTAACGAGGACGCCGCAGTGTACCAGTTCCGCTTGCTGCCAGGTGGGAAAAGCGGCCATTTCCACCTGCCGGATGATCGGCGACGGGAACCGGTTCACTCGAGACAGCACAAGACTCAACAGCGACCTGCTCATCCACGAGTATCCCCCAATCGGCAAGTAGAGCGAACACCTCCTCGGCATGCGTGGTGCGATTGAACTTGACCTTGTTCGGCCCTGAGATTTCCACCCGCTTGCCCCGCCGGTCGTCGGGAAAAGTAATCTTGAACGCCGCGCGGGTGATCAGCTCGGGAACAAGCTTCCTGCGCAAGCCATTGAGCTCGAGCGTCCGTAGGACATCCTTCGACCGCACCGTGAAAACGGGCCCATGGCTTTGGGCCAATGCGAATTGCAGTTCCACCAGGGACGCTCTCACAGCCTCAGGACACACCGGCTCGAAATACGGTTCCGCCAGCACCCCAAGCCACAGCCGCTGGGCAGCCTCGGGGTGCTCGAAGAACTCGGCCTCTCCCAGACACGCTTCCGCAAAGCACCGCCGCAGCTTCGCCTCCTCACTTTCGTACCCCGCCTCAATCTCCACTTGCCCTGTCTCGGCGTTGTAGCTGATGAAGTCTTGCCGCGCGGGCCGGTAGATGTGTGGTTCCACTTTCAGCCGGCCCTTCGATCCCCGGAACACCAGTGTCGCACGCGTGCGTTTCTCGTGGTAAACGATGAAATTGACGTAACTGCCCTCTTCGTACCAGCGCAGCAGCACGCGGTCACTGTGCTTGTGATCCTTGAACACCGCAGCCAGCTTCTCCTGAAAGGACCGCGCCGCAGCGCGAAGGTCCCGGATGGGCCGCGGGGCAAACCCCTTGTAGATCGAAAACCGTTCGGCCCGCCAGAGGCTGTAGCGGTCGTAGGCCAGAAAGAACACGTCCTCACGCTCGGTGCGAACCTTCAGGGCCAGGCACTCCACGGGCAACCGGCCGTCAGGGTCCGGGGCGTAAGACGGCTCCTCGGCGATGGCCGCAATCAGGTCCTCGTGGCCCCGCGCAGTGCACAGATCGTAGACCTGGTAGAGAGCCTCGACCAGTTCGTCCTTCGCCTGCCCTGTGCCCTCGACGAGCCATCGTTTCATTGCCGGAACGTCAAGGGTGGCCGGCTCAAGGTCCACACGCCCCTCCCACAGACGCACAAAGTCCCGCAGCAGCTGCTCGAACCGCTGGAACTTGTCGAGAAACCGATCGGCGTTGAACCCACGATGCTTGGCCATGGTCATACCCTTTCGCTGGTGCAAGTGAGGCTGGCAGTATGTGTACGTGCGTACAGTATCCGCCATCATACACCTGCCCACAGATCCGTCAAGACAGCGCAACGAGTTTCTTCGGGCAACAGCCTTCAGATCACACCGGCGGCGGGGCAACTATCGACCGGCAGGGTTGATGAGAAACCACCAATGCCGTGCGGCAGATGGCCGCCACTACCGCGGCGGCGGGGCAACCTGCAAATCCCGTTTCAACGCTTCCCACAGCCGCCGCTGCTCGTGCCAATCGGCCACGGCGGTCAACCGGCGCAGGTGCCGCTTCGGTGATCGGGTCCCGGCCTTGCTCCACACGGGGCAGGAACAACAGCTCTTCCTGGATGTCCGGGGCCAGGCACAGCAGGTTCATGATCTGTGTGACCCGCGCGCGGCTGACGTGCCCGACGCGAGCAAGCTCGGCCTGGTCCTTGATCACCCCCTCGCGGATGAGCCGATCGAAGTGAATGGCCAGGGCCATCAGCCGCGCAGCGCGGGGCACCCGGCCTTGGGGAGTCTTTACCCTTGGGGCCTGGCCGAGCTTTAGATACTTCCGCCCGTTGCGACCACAGCGGAAGTGAACCGTAGCGTGCAGCCGGATCTTCTGCGTCATGGGGCATCTCCGGGAAAATTGCCGTCGGCCAGCGTCTTGATTCCGCTGGCGTGGAAGGTGATCCAGATCGCTCCCTTGCGGCCGTCGTAGTCGATCCTTTCGATCAACAGCCGTAGCAGGCGCGCCTGCTCATACCGGCTGAGCGACTCCCAGACCGGATCGAATCTTTCCAGCGCCCGGGCGACCGCCTCTTCGTCGATCAGGCGGCCGCTTGCCTGCTCGAGCTGCTTTTGAACCAGGGCCAGCCGCCGCTCGGCCGAGGCGATTCGCTCGTGCAGCTCGGCCAGCCGCTCTGCTGCCGGTGTGCGGTCGGTTGCCGTGGCAACCAACTGGCGCAATCGGCGATGATCCTCGGCCAACTCCCGGTGGATTCGGTCGCGTTCGGCGGCCAGTTCCGCAGCCTGCCTGGCCAGCTCCCCGGTCACCTGGCCAGCCGTCTCGGCCACCAGATGCGGGTCGCGGCCGATCTGTTTGATCTGCTGGACGACAAAGCGTTCGATCTGGCCGGCGGGGATCGACCCGCTGGGACAAGTTCGCCGGCCGCGCAGGCTGTTCTGCTCGACAGCTTGCTCGAGGGCCGCAACAGGCAGTTGCCGGCGATCGATGTGCGCCAGGGAACGCTGTTCGTTCGCAACGTGGCAACGCCCGGCTACGGTGCTGCGATTCGCAATGCAGGGAAAACGGCTGTCACAGGCTTAAGTGTCGACGAGTTCGTCAACGGTCCGATTCTGAGTCTGCGCCAGGATCAACCCAAACGGTCGTTGAACCTGCCGATCGAAGAAACACCGCAATTTGCCTGGGAAACCGATTTCTCCAAGTGGGCAAACGTCGATGCCTACGGCGCCAAAGGCGATGGGCACACAGACGATTCCGCCGCCGTACAGGCCGCGATGAACTCGGGCAAGCCGGTCGTCTACTTCCCCAAAGCGGTCTACCGATTGTCAACGCCAGTCAAGATTCCGGCCAGCGTCGTGCGCGTCATGGCATTCTACGGCTCGGTCAATGGGCCATTGTTGGTCGCTGAGGATTCACCACAGCCACTGCTGATCGAGGACCTGGGCACGTCGTCGCGGACTGACATCCGTCATCAGGCCTTCAGACCACTTGTGCTTAGTCATGTTCGATGTAGTTACTTCAATCAGACGAATCGACCCGGCGTAAAAGTATTCATTAACAACGGCAACGGCATGGGCAAGAACGAGCGAGCGTTCATCAACGGCCGGTTTTGGGTCCGCTTCATGAACACGGAGTGGAAACAGGGTCCAAATTTCACATGCAATCGATCGGATATGTGGGTGTTTGGCTACAAGGTCGAAGGGCCTATGACCAATTTTCAAGTGATAGGCGGCGGACGCCTGGAAATTTTGGGCGGTGTGTGCAATGAACACGGCAGCAATTTCTCGCCCGAAATCCCGATCCTGCGAAACGTCGAATCGAGTCTCTGCTTCGTCGGTTGCACCAACGGCCCAAACAAGTTCGAGACGATTGTGGAAGAGACGATCGGCGGCGTGACGAAGCGTCTGATGCGTACCGACTGCCCCCCACGTCCTGCCCCCGACAACTACGCATCCTGGAAAGACATCATCGTGCCGCTGTACATCAGTGAGGCACAATGATGTGTTCCATCACATCATTGTGCTCTCCGTCGGTTCGCCATTGATCCTGGTTCGCTCAGGTCAAGTACCTTCTGCGCGAAAAGTATGGCCCAGAGGTCACGCTGCCACAGGATCCGTGCGCCGGTCAGTCCGGCGGCGGAACAGTAGGCAAGTTGCGTCTCGATCGTTTCATGGCAGTCGTCGCCGCTGGCACGCGGACTGCCAAATTGAACGACATTGCGGGTGATCCACATGCGCAGGCTTTCCCGCAGGCAATCCGGGACCACTCCTTGCGCTATGGCGCTCTGCATATGCTCGGCCCAGCCCCGTTCTGACGTTTCAAAGTGTGGACGACTTGCTGGTGATTATCAACGGGTAATCGAGGCAGGGCAGGTTGCGGAATCGGAACTTAGCGCGGTATTCGCCTGGCTGGCGGACGCCCTGCATTGCAGACACTTTGTAAATCTCCCCAGTGATCGGATCGACCAGTACGGGGTCGGGCAGAATCTGCTCAGCGGTTCGCCGTTGGGAATCGCAGTAGAGGGTGACATCGACCGGGACTGCGGGTGAGTCGTCTTGGACGTTGACGGCCTGGTAGTAGGCCAGCATCGGAGTGTCGCGGCGGCGGAAGAGCATCATGAACGGTTCGCGCAACGTATCTGTGCTCTTGCGGGGCGACATGGCACAGTACCCGCCCGGTTCAGGTCGGGTCTGGGCATCGAAGAGCGTCGCGATGTGCTGCATGGCGTGGTAAGACCGCTTGGGTGTGTAGGTCTTCCCATTGAGCAGCCCGAGCATGACGGGCGGTCTGGCTTCCCCGCTGGCCTGCCGGTAGGTTGACTCCATCAGATCACAGAGGTGGAAATACTGGGCAACGTCCATGTCTAGATAGACGTCGAGCATCAGCCGGCGAACCAGCCATTTCGCCTGGTTCATCTCGTTCATATTCCAGAGGTCCATCCACGACGCGTCGTGGTGACCAGTGTTCCGCGACGGGGCCCCACATTCGCCCTGCCAGAGTCTCACGTGGGGAGCCGACACTCGAAAAAGTTCCTTCACCCGGCTGACCGACAGGGCGTAGTCCATCTCCGGGATCATCTCGCGACGGTACGGATGGATGGAAAACGCCTGAATCAATGGCCCCATTCCGGCTTGAAGGCAGCCCTTGATGAATGCGCTCGGGATGCCCGAGCTGCAGGCGACGATCTTCGCTCCGGGATGGCGTTCGCGAATGGCTTCGGCACTGATCGCAACGAGTTTCGTGTACTCCACAGGGGACGGCTTGTGTTTCGGGTGCCAGAACGCCGGGATGTTCGGCTCGTTCCAGATCTCCCAATATTCGACCCGGTCCTTGTATCGTTCGGCGAGCGCCCGGAGGAAGTTCTTCCACCCATTAATGCCGCGTTCACCACCGTAGATCGGGACCTGGCCGACAGCCGATTCATGCGGCGCGTCAGGGCTGTAGAGTCGGTTGCCGTAGCCGACGTTGAACCACGGTTGGACCCCGGCATCGATTACATGATCGACCACGTCGTCGAGCCACTGGAAGTCGTACTCGCCTTCCTTCCTCTCGCAACGCGACCATCCGGTTTGCAGGCGTGCCCATTTCACGCCCAACTCGGCAAGCGGCCCATAGGTCTTTTCCGGCAGAAACATCCGGCGGTCGAGGCACTCCATGCCGACGCCGATCCGCGACTTGGCGATCTCCCGCGACGGTTTGGTCTTTAGAGCCCCGAGCCGAGCGAGATTGTATTGCTCCACCCAGTCGCTCGACGTGGCAACAGTAGCCGAGTCATCAGCCAGTAGACGGCCCGCGGGCAACGCCATCGCCGTCAAGCCGATACGTCTGAGAAAAGAGCGGCGTCCGACGGTTCGTTGCCGGTTATTGCCTGGCATCGATCTCTCCCCTTTGTTAACCGGAGCTTAGGCTGCCCAGTGTACCGCAGAAAAAGTTTGAGTCAAGCTTTACGGAAACGTCGCTCCGCATTGGAGGATCATCTGCAACTTTGGTTCGTATTCGTAGACGTTTACGTCCGGCATTCCGAGGCGAACCTAGCTGTTACCCCAGAGGGGGGCGTTGAAGGGAGAGCCAGAAAGTTCAAGGGCGATTTTTTGGAAGGCACGAACGCAACCCTGGATTTTGGGCGCTGTCGGCTTGGGGTGCCCGAATTCTCGGCTGGTGGCCGAATCGTCACAAATCCTTTTGCGAAGACGAGATATAGAAAAACGCCGGGGCCATTCTCGCCTCGGCGTTTTCGGTTACCCTGTAGGTCAGTCTGGTTCGATGACCGACGCAAAGCTCCCCGTGCACAACTCTCTATGCAACCACTCGCGCGAGAGTCGATGTCGTAAGTCCAGAAGTTTCAATCGGTTACGGAGTTCACGTCCCGTTCGGCAAATGCATAACAAGCCAGAGGGCTTCGAACTGCCTGCCTGCGGGTTAGCCGTCGTCGATCACCGAGGCTGTAAACCCCCGATCGCTTTGTGCGGCCTGCCGTGAACCCAAGCTGGTTGATTCTACGCGAGCGTGGGACCATCCTGAACTGCCTCAGCTCCTCGGAACGGCGGTGGGACAGGCGCCGTGTCACCGCCGAAGCAACAACTCGATCAGATCGACGGCTCGATCCAACACCGCAGGCGGAAACGTCGCATCAGTTAGCCGGTTATTTAGCGGCCGACGGAAGCATCGTACCAGCGGTTGAGGTTTTTTGGAGTTGATTGCTGGCCGAAGCCTTTTTGCGGTAAATGTTCTACCTGCTTCGTCTCGGCATCGAACGGCCGGGCGGTGAAGAGGAACAGAGAATCCACCGCCGGGTTGCTCTCCGACGTCACCCTGCCGAAGGCGTCATAGACCGGGTGGTTGACCACGGTGGTCGTATCCGTTTGCGAGTCGTACTTCGCGATGTCGCGGACGGTGTTCAGATGATCGGTCAAGGTCCACTGCACCGTCTCATCGGCACCGCCGTTGACTGCTTCTTCAGCCAATATCTGGTCCACGGCCGGGCCCCACAGGTAACGCTCGCGGAGGTGGCCGATCTGCATGTCCTGCGAATTGGCCCGCCGGAAGTCCATCACCATCTGGCTGCCGTCATAGATGAAAATCCGCCGGCCGTCCAGGTGGCCATCGCCATCGCTATCCAGCGCCTTGCGGACCCAGCGGTTCTAGTAGTCCTAGAAGTACTCCACCACGTTGTCCACGGCCGCGGCGTAGCTTGCCCGGTGCTCCACCTTGACCAGCCGGTTGCGGTGGTCCCAGGTGTATTGGGTGAGGTCGGTATCGCCCGAAGCACAGGCCGCTGACCTCGGCTCGCCATGGATTCCCTCTTCTTCTCATTTACGCCGATGTCTCGAGGCGCCAGCGCAAGTACGCGTCGTGCGTCAATCCCCGTGCGGACCTGGCCCTCCCTCCTCCGTATCACACGGCACATCGTGTTCCCGCACGAACTGCTCCCACTTTGGTATCTCGTCGGGCGGAGCCCAGACCTCCAAAATCAAAGGCTCCCCACGCACCCAGTTCGAGCTCGAGATATGTACGTTGTCAGGAAACGCCTGAAACGCGGCGCGAACGATCTTCGCGCCGCACGAATCCATCCTAACGTGTTGAAATTCGAAAGTTCGGTGAACTAACGCTCCCCATCGGACAAGACGCTCCCGGCAGTCCTCGGAAAAGTATAAAAAGCCCTGCGGTGGGCACCAATAACCCCCAATGCTGGAATCATAGCCGTATTGCAACATGAGAGCCCACCTCTCAAGGGGCGAAGGTGGAGGCCCGGGTTCCATCAGTCGAAGATGGTAATGCTTAGCGGCGACCGTGCATACATAAACGTCTAGAGGGCGCCACGCCGCGCCAGCGACAACGATTGCAGCGAGAAAGAGCGCAGCCCGCCACTTGTCCTTTCTCAATCTCGAATCGCTCTCCTCAACATGTAAGAAGGGGAGCTTGAAAAACCAGCCCCCTAAGCTCAGCACGGCTGCACACCCCCGCGAAAATAAATATATCAGGAGGCCCACGACGAGCCAAAACCCTATCCCAATCAACATGTCCGCCAGTAGCCGGATCGCCGAGTAGAATATTCTGAGTAAGAACCAGCTCTGATACGTGTAGACAATCATTGGAGCGGAGAGAAGGACTCCGGCAATCGTAGACATTACCAGCACTGCTGGCAGGCTGCCCATGAATCGGCCCAGCCAAAATCTTCCGAGGAAAACGGCGAGAGTCAACAACAATACCATGACCACGTAAGCGATGCTTCCACCAAGAAATTTGACAACCCCCACGACCGCGATAGCAGTAAGGCCGGCGCTAGCAAGCACGCTACAGTTTTTGCGTAAGGCGTAGCAAGTCGTCATACTCGTCTGCCAACACTATCCAGACATGAGCGGTTATTCATTAGAGTCCACTCACGGACCCAATGGGTTTTTGGAAATTGTGGCAATAAGCCTCACAGGCAGCAGCTCCTGCTTGCATTGCCGCCTTGCACGCCGTCCGAGCGGTCGGCTCCTTGATTAGGTCACACAGCTTCTTGGCCCTCTCCACATTCCCGCATTGGCTGACACATTCCTTAAAATCGACAATCGGGAAGAGGCGCTCTCGTTCAGGCGTAAAATCGAACGCATCACCAGTCACGATGCGTCCCGGGCAAAAAGGCCTTGACCAGGGCAGCCATCCGCGCGACGCGGCTTTCCAGTAGATGCCGCTGATACCACCATCCGGAATCGAATCAAGAGGTGGGCACTTGCAGTGAAAAATGCCCCCGGGCCGGGTGCGCCGAGCGACGTCGCGGCAGGAATACTTGCAATATACGTTACCGGTTTTTGGACTTTTCCATTCCTCCAATAAATGGCACTCGTACGTTATCCAGCAGGCTAACGCGGTCGGATCTGAGACACTCGCTGGTGCATTGCCGACATACCGATACAAATTCGAATCGCCACCCGCAAAGCCAATCGGGTCCTCGCTCAGCCAGCGGCCGACCGCAGGATCGTACCAGCGGTTAAGGTTGTTTTGCAGGCCGGTGTGAGTATCAAAAGGTCTACCCGTGAATAAGAAC
>NZ_JACIYL010001060.1 GCF_014359955.1 Thermogutta sp.
GCGGTGCAACGCGAGTGGGCCCAGAAAATCCATCGGCTGTTAACCCGCCTGGAAGCCGACCCGGTGGGTACCGAACACGAGCTCCGCTCCATCAAGGACCCGGCCGCTGTCAAACCGCTGGTGCTTGCGATGAAGGATGAACGCCGGGACGCTGTCCGCTTATTGCTGGTCGATGTCCTGGGAGGGATCGGCTCACCAGAGGCGCTGCGAGCCCTGGCGATCATCGCCATTGAAGACCCCGTGGAAGAGATACGACTCCGGGCCCTCGACTTTCTGGCTCCAACCAAGTCTGGCGAGGTGGTCTCCTATTTTGTCAGCCGCCTCAAAGATAAAGACAACGTGATTGTCAATCGCGCCGGTGAGGCCCTGAAAAAAATGGGCGATCCCTCCGCCATTCCAGCCCTTATTGACGCTTTGATCACACGCCATAAGTTTGTCATACCGGGTCGGCGGCCCCCCGGCGCTATCGGCGCGGGATTCAGCAGTTCCAGCACAGGCCAGTCGGGCATGACGTTCGGTGCCGGTGGGGGCGGTGACAGTACAAAGATTGTCGAGCGGGCCATCCCGAATCGGAGCGTGCTCGAAGCGCTCGTGGAGCTCAGCGGCGGCAAGAACTTCAGCTTCGACGTCCGCCTATGGAAGCAGTGGTATGCGGAGCAAAAACGGCTGGAAGCAGCGAAAGCCCTGCAATAGTTCCCCCTTCAGCACGAACTCCTCCGCATAGGGGATCAGCAAATCTTCTCCTGTCTTCGCCCTCCGGGCCAATCTTTTCTATCTCCCCTTGTCGCGGACATTACGCGGTTTTCCTTTTTCTTAGAGAATTGCCATTGTCCAGGTGCCGTGACATCTATTATGATCGCGGCGAAATGGCTGTCACTAGTCGATGAAGTTCTCCCCACCCAATGAATTGCGGTGGTCGTTGGCTCACGGAAGAGGAGATCGCGCGTTTTTATGAGAATCCTGCTCATAAACCAGCACTTTGCGGTTCCCCGGTTAGCGACCGGTACTTTCCCGTTTGTGTTAGCGTCGGGTCTTGCACGCCGGGGCCACCAGGTCACGGTGTTGACGACCGACCAGGGGGGAGGACGCGGTGGAAGCTATGTCACAAACGAGGAAGGCGTCGAAGTTCACTGGGCTCGTATCGCCTACTCCAACAAGATGCCCTACTGGCGCCGGATTGTGTCTTTTTTCGCG
>NZ_JACIYL010001061.1 GCF_014359955.1 Thermogutta sp.
AGTGTTCGGCTTCCAAGAAGCTGCTGATTCTGGACGTGTCTCCAGCAGGAGCTCAGATCCCTGGTGATGTGGTTTCTGCGGAGGATGCCCTCCAGACCGTTCAGGGACCGCCGGGTCGCGCCCCGTTTCGCACTGTCACGGCGATTGCCGCGACAACGTCCGGCCAGCGGGCCGTCACCAACCAGGAAGGTTCCGCCACGGCGATTGCTTTACTCGACGCGTATCGAGGGGCGGCCGACGAAAATCGAGATGGGCAAATCGACGCGGGAGAACTCTATGCTTTCCTGTCGCGGCAGTTGCCCCAGATCGCCGGGACGTCGCAGTCGCCGCGGTTGCTTCTGCCGGATAATCGTCCTCCCCGTCTGACAGAAGAGGCCAAGAACGCCCTGCGGAGCCTGGGAGCGATGCTCCTGCAGGACAATCTGGATGCGAGAGTGGTCAATGACGCCTATCGCACGGCCCTCAAACTCGCCGGCAAGGAACCGGAACCTGTCCTTTTGTACGGGCTGTTGCAGATCAAAATGGCACAATTCAGCGAAGCAGAACGGGTCTTCGAACCGCTGAAACTGGAACGTCCCGAAGAACTGGTGAGTTATCTGGCCCTGGCGTGGACGAAGCTTTTCCGACGCGACTACAGCGGGGCGGTGACGGAGATGTTGGCGCTTGCTTCTCACTGGGAAAGCTCCCAGGTGAAGCCGAAGCCTGGCCTGATCGTCACGGTTCTGAACGGACCGGAAGTGTTCCATTTTTTGGGCCAACTCCGCGAATACGCAGCCCGAGTTGGGGAGGGGAATGAACGCCCGCCGGATTCCCTGTTCCAGAAACTAGACGAGAGGGTGCAGCAATTGGGCGAACCGTTGACGTCGGCGTATGAACAGGGTCGAGAACAGAGTCGCCAGATCCTGGATCGATTCGACGAGCAACTGGCCCGAGCACCGGATCAGGCCACCCAGGTCAAAATTCGTTACGAGAGAAGGCAGTTGGGACGATACGCATCATTTCCGTTCGAGTCGCTATCGCGGCAGATTCTTAACGGCTTGGATCGCTAGAAGAGGAAAATCGGGCCGCGGTTTGACTCTTTGCGACAGGCCGTCGGCCGGAAAGTCGGCCCCCGAAAGGGCGAGTTGGGTATAAAAAAGTGGGCTTCCGGCGTGCCACCTCCGCAGTGGCGAAATCATGCGGTAGGGCAAG
>NZ_JACIYL010001062.1 GCF_014359955.1 Thermogutta sp.
CGGGGAGGGGGGCAATAGGCTCCACCGCGTGGCTAACACGCTCAACAATCCAATCGTTGTCATGTATGTAAACAGTGCTTGGGTCTGGAGAGACAGGGTAGCTGGCGTACTCGGGGCCATTCCAGAGAGCTTCCGTATGGGACAGCGTCAGAATGACGGTTTCCAACGGCTCTGCAAGGGGGTTTTGCGCATCATCTCTCACCTTGACCTCGATATCGGATGCCATCTGGGAAGAATTGGCCGGGAAGATGATATAACCCGTGGAAGAATACCAGCATCCATCACCTTCCACCCCAGGAAGCGGGTCATAGTCGTCGTTGACACCCTCACCCTGGGTTGCCGTCCCCGAAATGTCGTAATACACCTTGATGCCGTAACTGAGGTCCGGTTCGCGGAGATTGCTGCGGGTGATCCGGAAGGTCGCGTCGTTTTTCCCCTGGAGCGTCTCCGCCCCTATATTGTCCACCGCTGTCAGGTAAAAGTTCCACTGATCGTCGTCGAAAATCGTGACAGTGGCCGCACTGTTCTCGCCAATGGTCACCGGATAAGCACCACAGCAACTGGTGTCCGTCCACCAACCGCCCGTCAGTCGCACCGTGATCGTCTCGTCCTCCTCTCGCCAAGGATCGTTCTGGATGGTCACCGTGGCCGACTGGCTCCCGTTGCCATAAAAAGTGATGTAGCCGCACGTCAGAAAGCCTGACGCCTGATAATCACAATTGGGATTCGCTGTGCCGGTGACCTGGAAATTGACCACTCCATAGGTCAGGTTGGGCGGACAGTCCGTAATCGTAATCGTGAACGTGGACGTCCCCTGCAACCGCTCCACTTGAGAGGGCTGATCCACCGTGATATTGGCCACTACCGAGAGGAGTTCCCGCCGTTCGAGTTCTTCCACCCGCAGGGCACGGTGCCGCTGTTTCTGATGTTGTCTCGTTTTGCCGAGCCAACGTTGCCGTGATTTACGTTTCGACCCCATTTCGGACAGGCTTCCGAGACGCATTGCCATACCTCCTACTTTCTCGACAGGACCTTTCAGCGAGAATGTTCCCCAAGCTGAGTGAAGAGATCTTCGTACTCTCGGATCACTCCATCCTGTTCAAAAAGCACCTCCGCCCGTTCCGAAATCTTCTTTCGCATGGCGTGGTGAAAATCTCTCTCCCGGCCCAGCCGGACGGCCAAACGGATGT
>NZ_JACIYL010001063.1 GCF_014359955.1 Thermogutta sp.
AGGGATGTCCATCCGCCGACAACTGAGCGCCCGACGGCACCTCATCATCAATCCACACGATCTCCTTCGGACCGGACGCAGATCCGGATTCCCCGTCGCCCGGATCCTGGTAATCGACTTTCTCCAGCTCCTCACGAATCTCCTTTTGAATGGCCGCCAGTTGATCTTCCAGGGCCGCTTTTTGGGTGGCCTGCTCTGGCGTGGGGAGACTCACGATCGGCGGGGTCCGGTCGCTGTTTCCGTCCATGGCCGGATCAGCCATGCTGTAAAAATACGCATACATCCGGTAAAAGTCTTTTTGGGTGATGGGGTCGTACTTGTGGTCGTGGCAGACCGCGCAGCCAACCGTCAACCCCATGAAGGCCGTCCCCATCGTGCTCGTGCGGTCCACGGCATAGCGGACGAGAAACTCTGCGTCGATAGCCCCGCCCTCACTGGTTGTCACATTGCAGCGATTGAAGCCCGACGCCACCTTTTGATCGAGCGTCGCGTTGGGCAACAGGTCTCCGGCCAGTTGCTCGATGATGAACTGGTCGTAAGGCTTGTTCTCGTTAAAGGCCTTGATCACCCAATCCCGATACGGCCAGATGGAACGGTAGTTATCCAGATGCAGCCCATGCGTGTCGCCATACCGGGCGACATCCAACCAGTAGCGTGCCCGATGCTCTCCGAAATGTGGTGACGCGAGAAGACGATCGACAACTTTTTCGTAAGCATCGGGAGAATCGTCCTGAAGGAACTGGTCCACCTCTTCCGGTGTCGGCGGAAGGCCCGTCAGGTCGTACGTCACCCTGCGCAGAAGCGTGACTTTGTCTGCTTCCTCAGAGGGAGAAAGTCCCTCTTTTTCCAGTCGCGCAAGGATAAACCGGTCGATGGGGTTGCGACACCACTCCGGCCGTGAAACATCGGGAAGAGACGGTCGCTGGGGCGTTACAAAAGCCCAGTGCGGCTGCCATCTGGCGCCGCTGTCAATCCACCGACCAATAAGTTCAATTTGTTCCCGCGTCAGCTCCTTCCCGCTGCTTGGAGGTGGCATCCTCTCATCGGGATCTTCTGCCGAAATCCGCAGATAGAGCTCGCTCTCCTCCTTTTTCCCCGGGACCACCACCCCAGGCGAGTCCGCAGAACCGAACACGCCCTCGGGAAGGTCCAGCCGCAGGTCTGCCTGACGGGCCGCTGCATCCGGTC
>NZ_JACIYL010001064.1 GCF_014359955.1 Thermogutta sp.
ACGTTGGATCATCCATTTCGCCCACCGGGCCCTAACTCTTCGGGTCAGTTATCGTTTGACGGTAGGGGCCATTCATGAATGGCCCCTGCAGCACGCTGCGCCGATGCCATCTCGGCGGTTTCCGCAATAGTAACGATGAATCAAAAGCCGGGCCGGGAGAGCGCGGCTGTCCGACGAGTGGGCTTTTCATCCTTCGCGGCAATGGTCCTCATTGATTATCGCTCCTCTCTCAATTATAACCCCTGGTGACTTGGCTTTCGGTTGTGGCGCCGACGGGGACCGGGCTTTGTCGGCTTTTGGAGGCCCCCCACAGCTTGCGTTGGCCGGGGGAGTTCGGTTTCCGCTGCACCGGACGACCGGAAAAGGCGAAAGCTGCCGCCTCACTTGGCATGCTCGGGTGGGCGGCCGTCGTTCCCGAGTTGGCTGCCGAGACACCGGAAAGCCTCTTACGGGCCGCCCGAGAAGTCTGGACAGGCTGGGCGCAGCGGTAGGCATTCCTGCAGGACGGGCTCGGTCCTCGCTACGATTTACCCCATCCAGGGCCGCGGGTGCGGTGTCCCCGAAGACCGATTGCGTCTCAGAAACAAACTGCCGTCGTTCTCTGGAGGTGTCGCATGACTCACCGTCATCATCGCTGCGTGCAGAAGGCCTGGTTGTGCGTCATTTGGGTTCTACTGGTCGTCATGGGGGGGCGTGTGACGACCCCGTTCGCCATTGGCTCGGATGCCGAAGCGATCGGCCAGCAGGGACCGGCCACCCACGTCGGCCAGGAAGGAAACACCTGGGTACTGGAAAACGCTGTTCTGAAGGTGGTTCTCGAACCGCAAACGGGCGCGTGGGAGGTTCTCGACAAACGGGTTGGGCATAAGTGGAGCTCGGTCGTCGAGGACTCCAAGCGGCGTGAAGTGCTGAGAAATTTTCAAAAGGCGGGAAACGATGCGCTTTCCTGCGAGACGACCCTCTTCTGGAGAGATAATAAACCTTATCCGGGCACGGTGACCATTCGATTGCCAGCGAATTCCGCCGATCTGATGATGACGGTGGATATGCCGGATCGCGAGGTTCGCTTTTCCAACCAGCGGTTCTGGACGCCTCTCTTTTACAGAAGTGAGCATGGGGCCATCGCCATCGCGGATTACTGCAACGGACACCTTTACCCCGTGGCGGAAGAACAGCTCCCCCGGC
>NZ_JACIYL010001065.1 GCF_014359955.1 Thermogutta sp.
CGCCAGTTCATGTTCCAGTGCCACAGCCCGGCGGATCGCCTGAAAGATCGAATCAAACCCCTCTTTGACGCGGCGTTCCACCTCCTGAACGATCACCAACTGCTCTCGCCCGTCGCGTTCTACGGCGAAACACGCCCCCGCGTTTGGCCGGAGGCGCTCGTCGGCCTCCTGGACTGTTTTCTCGATGTCGTGGGGATAGACGTTCACGCCGTGGATGATGATCATGTCCTTGATTCGACCGGTCACGAAGAGCTCGCCCTGGTGCAAAAATCCCAGGTCGCCTGTCCGCATAAAGGGCCCTTCCCCATCGGCCAGGTATGCCCGAAAGGTGTATTGCGTGGCCTCTTCGTTCTCCCAGTAGCCGACGGCCACACTCGGGCTTTGCACCCAGATTTCGCCAATCTGACCTTCGGGGAGGCGCTGGCAGGTCTCGGGATCCGCGATCACGATTTTGCCATCCGGGAGTTGCTGCCCGCATCCCACGAGCGCCCGGGCGTGCGGCGCCTTGGCAGGACATTCCACAGCCAGACCGCGTGCGATCTGCTCGCCGTCAAATATCCGGATGATCGGTGGTTCTTTGACAAATCCCCCGGAGACCATGAGCGTGGACTCGGCCAGGCCGTAGCAGGGATAAAAGGCCTCGCGTCGGAAACCGCAGGGGGCGAAATACTCGCAAAACCGTTCGATCGTGTCTGCCCGGACGGGTTCCGCCCCGTTGAATGCCACCTCCCAGGAGCTGAGGTCCAGGGTCTCCCGCTGTTGCGGGGTGATTGTTCGCACGCACAGATCGTAAGCAAAATTGGGCCCGCCGCTTGTGGTCCCGCGGTACTTGGTGATCGCTGCCAGCCACCGATAGGGTTTTTGTAAGAAGGCCATCGGAGCCATCATCACATTGGGACGCCCGACGAACACGGGCTGAATGATGCCCCCGATCAGGCCCATGTCGTGGTAGCTGGGCAGCCAGTACACTCCCGTGCCACTGCGCCGGTGCTCAAATGCCCAACAGATGAGCGCAGAGTTGTGAAGCAGGTTGGCATGGGTCAGCATGACGCCCTTGGGCGTCCCGGTGGATCCCGACGTGTACTGGAGGAAGGCGAGAGTCTGGCCATCGATATCTGGCTCTTCCCATCGATCTTCCATGTGAGGTTCGATTTCCGTGGTGGTCAGCCAGGACAGTTCTTT
>NZ_JACIYL010001066.1 GCF_014359955.1 Thermogutta sp.
GTCCTCCCACGCTTGGGGTGTTTGGTTGTCCGGATGCCCCTTCCACATGTCCAGCGGATCACGGGTTCCGGTACACACCGCCACGATTGTTCCTCCTAAATCTCGGCACACAGAACAAACCGTCGCCAGACGCGTGAGATACGCGCGACGGTAGCTCTCATCAGGATGGGCCATATTGAACGTCCCCGAAAACGTGGCGATTTTCAGGCCGCGTGCGGTCAGTTCCCGGCGAATCTGGTCAACCGTTCGGGTGTCCACTTCCTGTGGCAGAGCCTCTCCCACAATCGGCTGGAGAGTGAAATGAATCCATCGGATTCCCAGCTCGGCGATCACGTCGAGCGACTCCTGCCATCGCGGGCGGATGAAAATCTTCATGAAAATGCCAAGCTTCATGGTTTTTTTGCAAATGGAGATTGGTGACAGCCCTCATCTTTTGTGCTTCACGGCAGACACTCACGAAGTGTCGCCACCGAGATGGACAAAAGTACCCTCATTCTGATCCCCCTCGTGCGATAGCTCAAGCTACACTTTTCAATGGGAAGCCATTGGACCGTCCAACTGGCGCGGGTCCGTCCTCGAAAGGAAGATTCTTTCGACAAATGTCGGAATTTTCCGACAGTGAAGATTGATTGGATTCCGACGACCTTAACGAATTGACCTTTCATGCCGGCCAGGATAATCCCTCGCAATGCAGCGACTTTCCTGGGCGATGGCCCAAGAATCAGCGAGGATATCGCCCGGCATAGAATGACGCTGTTGCGCAGTCAGGACGACGCAGGGAAGGAACCGCACTATGTCGCAGCTTGATGTAGCAGGCTCAAGAACCGCCCAAAAACTCGCAGCGATTGCGGGAAATCTCTACACCCTGCCCGCGGTCGCCCTCAAAGTTCTTGAACTGGTCGAGCGTCCCGACGTGGACGCTGCTGTTCTCCGGGAGTGTATCGAGAAGGATCCCGCGCTGGCAGCCAAAATTCTGAAGGTGGTCAACAGTTCACTCTACGGGCCGGCCCAGCCGATTGGTGATTTGGGACAGGCTCTCGCGTTTTTGGGCGCAAAACCCCTCAAGCTTCTGGTGCTGGGGTTCAGTCTTCCTGCGAAACTGTTCCACGGTTTGGAAGCCAGGGTTCTTGCCTACTACTGGCGCCGAAGTCTAACGAAGGCCGTGACGGCGCGCGAACT
>NZ_JACIYL010001067.1 GCF_014359955.1 Thermogutta sp.
CTGGCACTAGTTCAGGACGCAGCCTATCTACGACCATTGACAGGTTGACGTCGCCACCGGGAATCCGATCGGCATGTTCCTCCGGACGGATCGAAAGCGAAAAGAAAGGAGCCAAATGGTGGTGCTGGCCAGCAGGACGGCCCTCATAAAGTTCCGTTCTCAAACGTTCCAACGAGGGCAGCGTTAACGGCAATGGGGGCAGGCAATGGGCAAACACCTCTAATCGCGGCGGTGGTGCGGTCTCTGCCCCCTCCTCTTCACCATCCAAGCGAAAGCCCTTATAAAACGACCGCAGTGCTGCTGCCACAAAAGCACCTGAGCCAGGGTTCACAACGTTTAAACGCAGTGTCTGCAAATAGCGGTGAATGGAATGATAAACCCGCAATTCTTGTGCGACCTTCTCTGGCGGCAAATCGGTTGAGCACACCTCGTCTTCATATAGACCGACCGCCCGAGCGACATCAGCCACTTGTCGTGCTGGGTCAGGTATATCGATCGGAACATATACGCCCCAAAAGAAAGCCAAGTTTTGCGCGGAAAGAAGTACGGTGCCATCTTCTGCAAGTACAAATGCCGGACAATTCAGCGGGGCAAGTTGTCGAAGCAACCCGATGTCCAGTAGCCTCCGCCGTTCGCGACTGTCGTGACGTAATAACTCCTGCTCCCACAGTGCCAGCAGATCCGCGTAGGCTGCGTACCACAGCACACGGAGGGGATGTGTCGGCAGAATGAGCACGCTTCGTTCCGATCGATTGCCAGCCGCAATTTGGAGACTGATCGTGTCCACCCGCAATGCGTCCCAAAGCTCCTCCTTCGATTGCGCCTCCAATAACAATCGCTCATAGGCCCAAGCATACTCACGCGCCTGCCGGGAAAGATCCTCTGACCAAGCAACGGTCTCCACACACTTGCGTATTTCTTGATTAGCGAGTGCCCGAAAGAACTGCTTGCGGGCCTTTTGAAATCGAATCCCTGCATCGCTCTTGGAAAGGGCTTCCAGGGCGATTTCGGATACATCGCGGTCCACGTCCAGCAACTCGTTTCCTTCGACGTCGGCTCGGTAGCAACCAAATCCGGAGTCTGAATCAATGGTTTGCTCTTCTAGTTTGCGCAGAATCGGACTTAGCGCGACTCTCGCTGTAAAACGGTTGTTGATCCTGACCGTGAAAAAATG
>NZ_JACIYL010001068.1 GCF_014359955.1 Thermogutta sp.
TGTGCATCCAGCCAAAGGCCAAACCCTTGATTTTGGAGATTGTCCGTGGGTGTGGTATCCGGAGCAGGGAACCAATCCTCGGGAAAAAGCCCCCGCCGGTCCACGGTATTTCCGCAAGATTCTGGAGATTCCAGAAGGGCGCACCATCAAGCGTGCACGATTTCTCATCACCGCCGATGATTCGTTCGAACTCTTCTGTAACGGCCAGCCAGCCGGTCGGGGAGGCGGATACACCTCGCCACAGCTAGCAGACATCACCAATCGCGTCCACCCTGGCCGCAATGTTTTGGCAATTGTGGCAACAAACGGAAGTCCCTCGCCGGCAGGATTGGCAGGGCGAATCCGCATCGAGTTTGACCGGGGCGATCCTCTGGAATACGTAATCGACGACACGTGGAAAAGCAACCAAAAGGCCCAGCCGGGCTGGAACCGGCTCAACTTCGATGACAGTGCCTGGCCCCAGGCGATCATCGTCGGCCGAATGGGAGACGCCCCCTGGGGGAAAATCAGCGCCGAAGGGCTCGACGTCCTCGGGTGCGCGCTCTTTCGCAAAGAGTTCCAGGTGACCAAACCCGTCCGTAAAGCCACCCTCTATATGAGTGCACTGGGAATCGGCGAAGCCCATATCAACGGCCACCAGGTCGGTAAAGAGTTCTTCGCCCCTGGGTGGACCGATTATCGGAAGCGGGTCTATTACAACACTTATGACGTAACTCAATTGGTGCGACAGGGAGAAAATGCGATCGGTGCCATTCTGGCAGCCGGGTGGTACGCCGGTGCGATCGGTTGGAAGAGCGAGCGGTTTCACTTCGGACGCGATCCCAAGCTCTGGATGCAGTTGGAGATTGAAACCACTGATGGAGAGCGCCAGGTGGTGATCACCGATGGTTCATGGAAAATGACCTTCGGCCCTCATCTGGAAGGGGAGTTTCTCGCAGGGGAAACATATGATGCTCGTCTGGAGATTCCGGGCTGGTCCGAGCCGGGATTGGATGTTTCGCAATGGAAGGCAGTGCGAGTGGCCGAAAATGTATCGGCCAAGCTCGAAGCGCAACCCGGCGTCCCGGTTGTGATCACGGGAGAACTCGAGCCAAAGAAAATCAGCCAGCCGCGTCCAGGCGTTTATGTGTTCGACCTGGGACAGAATTTTGCTGGAATTGCCCGG
>NZ_JACIYL010001069.1 GCF_014359955.1 Thermogutta sp.
CTGTGCCGATGCGGTGCCAGCATGGGTGATGGCTACGGCCCGCTGGTGGTGGCTCGGCGGTCACTGAGCCGGGACGAGTTGCGGCGAGGTCCGATCGCGGTGCCCGGCCGGTGGACGAGCGCCTTTCTGGCTCTCCGGCTGTATCTTGGGGCCGATTTCCCCTTTGTGCTCGTGCCGTTCGATGAAATTCCCCGCGTGGTGGCAGAGGGCCGTTTTGGCGATCAGCCCGTTCTGGCGGGACTTCTCATCCACGAAGGGCAACTGACCTTTGCCAGGGAGGGACTTGTCAAGCTGGTGGATTTGGGGGAGTGGTGGACCACGGAAACCGGACTACCGTTGCCCCTGGGCGGGAATGCCATCCGGCGGGATCTCGGGCTGGAGGTGCGGCGGGACATCCACCGGTTGCTGCGGCAGAGCATCGATTATGCGCTGGCCCACCGTGACGAGGCCCTGGCCCATGCGATGCGGTATGCGCGGGACCTCGATCATTCGCTCGCGGATCAATTCGTGGGCATGTACGTGAATCGGTGGACCCAGGAGCTCGGGCCCCAGGGAATAGAGGCGGTTCGTCTCTTTTTACGAAGGGGATTCGAAGTGCGGGCTCTTCCTGAACCGATTGAACCAGAATTTGTTGAAGACGCGTGATCCGGCCGGACAGGCCACACTCTAATCCACAGCGAGTTTGGAGGGCAAGAAAAAACAACAGGGACCATGATGGTCCCTGTTGGGTGCGTTTTGTCACCAATTTACCCCTCGGTCCGGTGCTCGTCGACTCACCGAGGACCTACCCGACGACCCCAGCGTCAATAACGAGCGGATCTTGGGCAGACGAAAAACGATGGATCCCGAACAGCCGTGATGATTGAATCATCGGGATGGTCGGTTTCCGAGGCGATCAGCCGTTCACTTGGGGCGAACGGAAACCGCACGGGGGCCCTTGCCACGGCCCGGATTCGGCGCTTCAGAGCTCAGATCGTACTCGACGCTCTGACCTTCGTGAAGGTCCTCGAAACGCGCTCCCTCCACTGCGGAGAAGTGGAAGAAGACATCCGACTTGCGCCCGGAACCGGTGGTTTGGATGAAGCCAAAACCGCGGTCCACAACCAACTTCTTAATAACACCCTCGGCCATTAAAGCCACTCCTCAAAACGAAACGTACTCG
>NZ_JACIYL010000107.1 GCF_014359955.1 Thermogutta sp.
GGCCAGGGCGCGGTGTCCTGCCATGCAAACCGCCATCAAGCTGGCCGTTGCAGTTTTACTCTAACATACAACCGATTTTCCCGTCACGCAAAACAGCCGATTTTGTGCCCAAAAATCAACTGCGGCGTTTGCACAACGTGAATTGTGGGCTATGGTTTTCATGGCATGATTCCGAAGCCCACCCAGTGCGCAGGATGCAACCGGTTTTTCAATAAGGAGACATGCAATGCGGAAGGTGATGATCTGGACCGTTGGCCTCGGTTTGCTGGCCCTGGCTGTAGGGTGTCAGCGGTGCAATCTGTTCCGGCGCGGGGCCCTGTTTGCGCCGACGGCCGCCGTGCCGGCCGCGGTGATTGAGTGCCCACCTGTTGACCCCTGTACTGAAACCGTCGTCGGCGGAGCATGCGATGCCTGCACTCCCCCTATGACAACGGTGACCCCGCCGCCTGCGACGTTTGCTCCAGGCCCAGCCGGGTGAACCACCCCTGAATACTGGCCCCTCCATTTAACAGCTCAAGTCACGGGTTAACGCCCAGTCCATCCCGGCACTCCGCAACACACGGGAAAGCTTGCCGCCTCCTCCTGGCAGGAATCCGCCCGCGGTCGCGCTGTCCTGACGTGGCCGCGGGCCCCTATTTGCGCGATCGGCTGGGAACCCCACAAACATTCAACACAGCGCGGGGAAGTCGCCCGTCTCCTCCGCTGGTTCTACTGGTCCTGAGACGTGTCGCTCGAAAGGATAACGTTTTTGCCGACGAGGACTCCCTCGCTGGGGCAGTCAATCGTCCCTTCGCAGAGATTGTCAGTAACGACCAGATTCCGGCAACTCCGCGCCCGCATGGCCACGAACGTCCTGTCCTCGGGCTCACCATCTTCACGGGAGGGGCCCCGCAAGAGATTGTCGCTGACTCGGCTCAGGCTCACGTGGTCGAGCAGAATCCCCACCGGGCCGCATCCGGCCATCTGGCAGTTCGTCACGTTCAGGCCGGAACAGTTTTTCAGCACGATGGCGGCTTCTCTGCCGTTGATGTCTGCCAGTTGTAGCGCGTTGAGAACGCAGTCCTGGCATTCTTCTAGCCGAATGCCCCCGCGGTAGGGCCCCTGATGGGCATAGTTGGGATTCTGGTCGAACGAATTCGGGCCGATCACGATATTTCGGCAATTCCGGAGCACAAGGTCTTCCTCGCCCGCGCCCCAGAAAGTGTTTCCCACGATGGACACACCCCGCGCGTTGACGATTTCCACATTCGTGACCACGTCGCTGAGCACGTTTTCCGCGATTGTCAGCGCCCCCCACCACCGTCCTTTGGCATCCGACCCGATGAAGCGGATATTGGCACTGCCGGAAGCCTTGAGCGTGTGTTGAATCGTGCAGCCCGTGATGGCGATTTCCGCGTGACCGTACAGACTCTCCGTACTGTCGATAAGAATGTTGGCGGTGGGCTCCCCGTCGGGACTCATATTGGCTTCGATGTCGCACCCGGAGACCTGAAGGTTACGGAGGTATCCTTTACGGACGACAATACCGCCACCGTGGTTGTAGCTGATGTGGCTTCCCACAATGTTGATCTGGTGCAGATCCACATCATCCAGGTAAACGCCGATGCCTCGATTATGGTAAATATGACAGTCACTGATGATCACATTCCGGTTGCGTTGGTGCAGGCGAATGGCATGGAGTGTTTCACGAATGAGTGTCCGTGTGATGGTCAGTTGCATCGTTTGAATGGCCTCGATTCCGCAGGCCTCCTGATGATTTCCGACGATTTCTAAACCGTCCACCAGGGGCATGCGTTCGCGCTGCCAGACCTGCGGTTGCACAGTTTTCGGATCGGCCGTGCCCTGGTGCTGGCCCACAAAGCGGAGAGCGGGGCCGGCGCCATTCATAACGAGGCGGGCGGTACCGTTTCCCACAAAGGCAATCCAACCTGTCTCGCCAAGACGGACCTCGATCGGGGTTGTGATACGGTAGGTGCCCGGAGGAAAGAGAATAACGCCACCCTTGGCCACACATCTTTGGATGGCTGCTGTGTCGTCCTGGATCCCGTCACCCACGGCGCCGAAAGACTTCACGCTTGCAGCTTCGGGCGGAGTGGCTGTGCCGGCAGCGGCCGGTTCCAGGACAGCGGTCAGCAAGGCCTGTGAAACGCTCACCTTCGGCCGCAGAGCGAAATCCGTCGGCAAACCTGGGACTGCCACCGTCATATCCGCCGAAGGCCTGGGCGGTGTGCCCCACGTCTCTGCCGCACGGCACAATCCACAATGGGCTGTTCCAGCGAGTAGAATGACGGACCAAATAACGGTCTCGCGAAAAGTTTGCTGGATCGAAGGGGTATCGCGCATAACCTTTCTCCACTTGAACGAACTAACCCGATTGAACGAGGTAACCCGACCACTCATGGTTCGTCATTGGGCATGGGAAGACCGAATTTGACTGCATCCGTTAGTAATGCACTTCCCAAACGCTCATCGGTAGATAGGCCGGAATGACAGGATAACGAAGTTCTCGGTACCGGATCCGCATTTGCTATCATCCGCCGTTCTCGTGGACTGCCTTGTCGGGCGGGTTGTCAGGCGTTTCCACGTCGGCCGGTGTGTGTCGCTTGATCTGCCATCGCTGCCGCAGCCGGACCGAATCCACACCCAATTTGGTGCCGCGAGATGCCGGTGACTGGCCCACGCACTCAAACCGCAGCACATGGGTTCCTTTTGAAAGCGTACGCTGTCCCAGGTTGATTTCCCGGACGCGAATCTCCGGTGAATAGAAGTCTTCCCACTCTCGCACCACCTCGTGGTCGAGGAGAATCCGATAGATCCCGAAATCGTAGGAATCGGTGACACGTAAGGTCAACTGGCGCAGTTCTTCGGTCTTGACCTCAAACTCGCACTCGAACCAGGCTCCGAGGCCTTTTGTGTTGTTGAAAAAGAGTTGACCGTGGCCCGTCCAAGAGTGTCCCGACTGAAGGTGGAGCGTACCACCTTCGGACCTGCCTTTGGCAAGGAGTTCTTGTCCTTCGATGATGATGTCGAGATCAGGGAGCCGCCGTTGGGGAGCAGGCGGAAGGTGGGTGAAACGCTTTGGTTGTCCCTGCTGGTACCAGAAGGCCACGGTCGCAAAGTCGTCGTTGCGTTCCACAAATCCCCGATGGGTGTTGGGAGCCAGTTCGTCCTCACTGATCCAGCCGGCATCTTCGATCACAACGCGGAGAGATTTTTCAAAGCGGATGGGATCCAGAATGTGCCACCGATACACCGTGGTTTTGTAGCCCACCATGCCCCACTCACCTTCGAGGATTGTGACCCCAAAGTAGGGATATGTCCCGGTACCCATTCCCCAGGCGTTCAAAACATAGTCCTCCGTTCCCGTGCCCCAGATACTTGGGGTTGATTCGCCGTCGATGTAGAACTTTTCGTCGCCTTCCCCAAACCATTCGGGGCTCCTGGAGCGGACGCTGAGGACAGTGCCCACATATTGTCCCCGCCCCGCGGCATCCAGAATGAGATAGTCCCGGCCAGATTGAACCGGAAATTCCTGCCGATACTGGGCACAAAAGTAGAGAACGTCGTCCGGTAATGTTTCCAGCCGACAGTAATCAACATGATAGTAAAAGGCATTGAGGGGTTTCGTGCTTTCGTTGGTGATTTCGATGCGGGCTGACTTTTTGAACGGCATTGGCCACCAACAGTTGTAGGCATCTCCCCCTTCCACCGTGATGGCTGCGGAGTTGACCGGCGCTCGCTGGCCAAACCCGGCCGCGAAAAAGTCTCCCACGGGCGATTCCACGGCCGGCTCGGTAGCACCGTCCCAGTACATGCGGAGAACGAGCTCACTGTGGTCGGCATTGCCCTGCTTTCCCAACCAACTCGGTTCGGGACCGGGAAATGTCATCCAGATATGCTGAATGATTCCCGGGCCCTCGATCTCGGCGAGAACAAGTTTGCCACCGGGCGGTATGAAGCGGTTGTCGGCATTGCTGGATCGTTTCGGAGCAGCAGACGAAGCACGGGCTGATCGGCCCGGCAGCGGGCGGAGGAGATGTCCCAGGGGATGCGGCGGAAGATTGAATTCCCCAATGGCCTGCATTTCCATAAATGGCGCGAGACTCCCCAGTGGTTCGGGAAGCTGCACGTGCGGGTATTTTTCGTTCAATTCCTGCATTCGTGTTTCCAGTTCCCGAAGCTGCTGTATTACTCGCTGTCGGCGGAGGTACTCTTGGATTGCTGTCACCAAATCCTGGGCCTCGAGGGAAGGTGAAACGGCAAAAAATACCAGACAGCCAACGCCCAGGAACAGAACATAGTGTGAGGCATCTAACAGCAAGTGAAATCGCCGCACGCGGTGGCACCGGGTCCTCATGCGAGTTTCTCCATCGTGACGGCTTGGTAAGACTCAATATTGGGCAACATCTTTCTACTTCTGCTGAATGACAAAGTCAACAAAATGCGCTCGTTTGCCGCCTGGCCCATCCGCACTTCTTGTCAGCCGCTAGAAAGGATCGCCAACCGCGACCAGGCGTTGCGGAGGACTGAGAGTCAGCTCAGGGGACCTGCCTGGCCGGCCACATTTCAGCGTTCGATGGTCCATTTCACCGATTGTGCTCCGTCAGCTCAACACATTTCCTGGTCAAGGTAGGGGCAATACCTGGAGGGCACCACCACACGTTCATGGAATGGCCCCTACACAGATTCAGCCGGTAGCCTCACGCATCATTGGAAAGAGTGGAAATGGTTCAACTTTCCCCCATGCTTGACAAGCTATCCCAGAGGAACGATTATCAATGGCGGCCGCATTTTACCGCATGTCGAGTGCCCGCGCGAAACCTATGCGATTCGTCACGTTGCCTGCCTGAATGCGCCAGTTTTGGCGTGCGCAATTGAACGCTGCTGCATCACGCGAAGAGGAGGACATCATGAACGATCGGAGAAGTCACATTTCGCGGCGGGGATTTCTCCGCACGGCATTAGGAGCCAGTGCGGGCCTGGCGGTCCCCACGTTTGTGTCCCCGAGGGCCTTGGGGATGGAGGGACTCGCTCCTGCAAGCGAGCGGATTCGTCTCGGCGGTATCGGAATCGGAAATCGCGGGACGTATGACCTGGGGTGTTTTCTCCAGGAGCCTGACGTCGAATGCGTGGCCATTGCGGATGTGAAGTTGTTCCGTCGGGAACAGGCCAAGCGAATGGTAGACCAACGCTACGGGAACAATAATTGCGTGACCTATCGGGACTTCCGGGAGCTTTTGGACCGGCCGGATATCGACGCCGTGCTGATCGCCACCGGGCCGAACTGGCACTGCCTTGCGGCGGTTCTTTCGGCCAAGGCAGGCAAGGACGTGTACTGTGAAAAGCCGGTGACCAAGAATATCACACAGAGTCTGATTCTGGCAGAAACATTCCGGCGGACAGGGCGAGTGTTTCAGGCGGGGACGCAACGGCGTAATCTCCCCCATTTTGCCTTCGCTGTGGAGCTGGCGCAAAAGGGACGTCTCGGGAGGTTGCACACAGTCTATGCACACCCAGCCGGCATGAGCACAAGCATGAGCGGTTGGGCCCCCGCGGAGCCCGAGCCGCCCAAGGAAGAGGTCGATTGGGATCTCTATCTTGGCCCCGCTGCGTGGCGTCCGTTCAACAAACGCTGGCTGGACGGCTTCAATTTTGAAAAAGGCGGTGGGCTCGTTGGCGGTGGAGTTCTCGAGTGGGGCTCCCACTGCGTCGATTTGTGTCAGTGGGCCAACGATGCCGACAACACCGTTCCCGTCGAGTATTATCCGCCGGAAGGAAATCAGGTCAAAGCCAAATATGCAAATGGTGTCACACTGGTTCTTCGCGAAGAAGGCTGGTTGCCACTGGGATCATGCCCCGTGCGTTTTGAAGGGGATCGCGGTTGGGTGGAAACTGGGGACAGCGGAAAGCTGGCCCTCAGCTCACCGGCTCTTCTGGCCGGTCGCAAAGTGGCGGAAATCGGTGGCTATCCGGCGACTTTCCACGTCCGTGATTTCCTGGACTGTGTGAAGACCCGTGGCAAGCCGAAAGCGAATGCGGATGTGGCCTGTCACTCGCATATCGCGTGTCACGCTGTGAACATCGCGATTTTCCTCGGGCGGAAACTTCGCTTCGATCCCGTCAAGTACGAATTCATCGATGACGAACAGGCCAACCGATTGCGCGGGGAAGCTCTCCGCGAACCGTGGCGCTTCTGATACGGGTGAAAGGTCCCTTGAAGCCGCATGTAAAGCCACAAACAGCGATATGACCATCGAGGAGAAATAACCATGCAGATCTGGAAAAACGGAATCTCGATTGTCCTGCTTGGCATAATGACTTTGGGAGTCAGAGTCGGGGCTTTTGCGCAACAGCCCCCTGTACCGGAGTCGGAGTTGATTGCCATCCTCAAGTCCGATGCGCCGAAGGGGGATAAGGCGCTGGCCTGCAAAAAACTGGCGGTGTTCGGGACCGGGCAGGCAGTTCCCGTGCTGGCACCGCTTCTTGCGGATCCCGAACTCGCATCCTGGGCTCGTATCGCCCTGGAAGCCATTCCCGATCCAGCCTGTGATGCGGCGCTGCGGGAAGCGGCGAAGAAACTGAATGGGCGGCTGGCCGTCGGCGTGATCAACTCCATCGGTGTGCGGCGCGACCCGCAAGCTGTTGAGGTGTTAGCCGGGCGGCTGGGAGATAGCGACGCGGAGGTCGCGGCGGCCGCCGCAGTGGCCCTGGGGCGAATTGGCGGAGAAAAGGCTGTTGAAGCACTCCGGCCGATTCTCAAGCATCCCTCGCCAATTGTGGGCAACGCCGCAGCCGAGGGACTTCTCTCCTGTGCCGACTGGTATCTTGCTGAAGGGAAGGCCGGGGCTGCGCAGGAACTTTACGATCTTGTGCGTTCGGCCGACGTGCCCAAGCCGCGTCGTGTGGAAGCGACGCGGGGTGCGATTCTTGCCCGGGGCGCGGAAGGTATCCCCCTGCTGGTGGAGGAACTCAGATCCGGCGACAAGGATTTGGTGGCCATTGCCCTATCCACTGCTCGAGAGATCAAAGGACCGGCAGTGGCTCAGGCCCTTGTTGCGGAGCTTGGACCGATAACGGCAGCTCCCCAGCAGCGTCCGCCTTTGCTCGTCATCAAGTCCGCCCGTTACGGAGCCGGTGACCGCTGGGCGGATATCACGGAAGTGCTGCGGGCAGCCGTGCGAAATAACAGTCTTCAGATCGAGGCGTCGAACTCTCTGGCGGGCGACCCAGCCCCGGGTGTTGTGAAGCAACTCGAACTCGTCTATTCGCTGGATGGGCAGGAGTTTTCGCTACGCGTGAAAGAAGGCGAGATGGTCAAAATCGGCGAGGGGGTGAGACCGGCCGACCCGCGGCAGGTGGCGATCCTGGAAGCCCTTGCCGACATCGGTGATCCAGCGGGCATTGCGGCCATTGTCAAAGCGGCTCAGGGGGCCGACTGGGCTTTGCGATTGGTGGCTGTCCGCTTGCTGGGTCGAGTGGGCGACGCCTCGGCGGTGCCGGTTCTGGTCTCCGCCGCGACTGAAGGTGGTGAACTGGCACAAGCCGCGGCAGAAAGCCTGGTGCAGCTTTCCGGACAGGGGGTCGATGAGGCAATCCTGAAGGCACTGCACTCGGCTCAAGGAGCGCAGCGGGTGGTGCTGCTTCAGGCAGTGGGCGAACGATTACTCGAAGCGGCTCTGCCGGTCGCTCTTGCCGACATGACCAGTGACGATCCGAGAGTGCGGGCGGCCGCCATTCAGGCCTTGGGTATGATTGTGCCCTTGGAACAGCTCGATGTTCTGATCGGTCGATTTCTTCAGCCGCGTGATGACGAAGAATTCCAGGCGGTCCGCAATGCGCTGATGATGGCATGCAGCCGGATGCCCGACCTGGATGCTGCCGCTGCGAAGCTGATGGCTGTTTGGCCGAAGGCGCCCACCCGCACACGGGTGGCCATCGTGGACATTTTCGGAGCCATGGGAGGCCAGGGCGCGCTGCGCGGTCTCGCCCAGGCAGCCCGCGATTCGGAAGACGATGTTCAGGATGCCGCGACAAGGGTTCTCGGGGAATGGATGTCGGCGGACGCGGCTCCTGTGCTGCTGGATCTGGC
This sequence comes from Thermogutta sp., assembly GCF_014359955.1. Classification (GTDB taxonomy): domain Bacteria; phylum Planctomycetota; class Planctomycetia; order Pirellulales; family Thermoguttaceae; genus Thermogutta. The sequence goes on from NZ_JACIYL010000107.1 coordinate 8,090, forward strand.
CAGGACTGGCAATCCGCGGTACCGCATTCGCGCCCTGCGCGGTTATATCCGGATCGCCCGGCAGCTCGACGTGCCCCTGAACGAGCGAATCGCAATGTGCAGGGAGGCCCTGGCTGCCGCCCAGCGGCCGGAGGAAAGACGGCTGGTACTGGAGGTGCTCCGTCGCTATCCGACGGCGGAGGGTCTCCAGTTGGCGGTGACGCAGGTGGCGGTGCCTGAACTGAAAGCAGAAGCTGCCGAGACAGCCGTGCAAATTGCAGAAAAACTTCCCGGTTCAGATGCCCCAATTGTGGGGAAAGCGATGGATCAGGTCATCCAGGCAGCGCCTGCAGCCGAGATTGTCCAGCGGGCTCAGGCCCTCCGCCAGCGGGCACGCCAGTGAGCCGAATAGCGCCTGCATGGTGGGGTGTGGAGAACGCCGGACTCCACGGGGGAACTGTGGATGGAACACCGGGGCGGGCGTGACCCGTTCGAAGATTGGTCCACCGCGTAGCCCGCCCTGGGCTGGTCAAAGGCTCCAGATTTTGCTATGCTGGGCAATCGATATGGCATGACAGGGCGATGATCGTCGTCCTGGAGACGCTCCGGGGACAGTCGCAGATTTAAGGGGATCGAGGTCCCCCCATTTGTGGCCACCAGACTGAGGAGGCGCGGGGACCGCGATCTTACTTGCAACACGGGCGCGGGCTGGGGCGAATAGACCGCCTTGCCAACAGCAGGCGGCGCAGTATTTGAACGCGAACATGTTTAGATTCCTCCGGCTCGCA
>NZ_JACIYL010001070.1 GCF_014359955.1 Thermogutta sp.
CTCGGCAGAGACGACTCGCCAGCATCCCTGATGTTCGCACCCCCGGACGCAAACACCGGAAAACCACTGGCCGCAGCAGTCGTATGGGATACCTGCGGGCTGCTCGGACCTGCAACATCCGGCAACCGGACAACTTGAGCTTCCATCGGATCAAAAACAGGTCGAATTTGTGACGGCTCCCAACTGACCACCGGCCGAGAAGTGGCTGGATAGCTCGGGAGCTCCCTCTCGCGCGGTTGCAGCAGCGAAGGAGGCAGGCCCGGCGGAGCGTCACGTTGAGGAGCGGCGATTGTCTTCGAATCCGCTGGAAATGGTGGGCTATTTTCTGCCGACTGCTCTTGGCCACTGGGTGTGGCATCAGATAGCGACTGATCCTCAAATCGAGGAGGCCAGGCCGGCCGTTTGAGATCGGGCGCCACCGGAATCCCCGCGAAGACTTTATTCTCCTCGAGAGCATCCCAGGCAGAGGAATCGGTACTCGAAACCTGAGACTCCGCTGCCGTAACCCGATTGACCAGGGTGTAGCCCAGTTCGCCGCCCAATTGCCACAAAAAGCGTAAAAATTGAGAACCTTCGTCGGGCGCCCAGTAAAGGATCAGCCCGATGGGCAGACACAAGCCGAGGATGATCGTTCCGAGATATTTCACCGCCACGGTAGGACTCGAAAAGGCACCCGTATGATCGGCCTTCCAGTCGTCAATCAGTCAATCAAGCCCGGGGATTATAAGAATCCTCCGCACGCTGCTGCAACAGCGTTTTGAGCTCGGAGAGAAGCCGGTCGATATCGCCCACCCAATCGTCGGCGACCAAATAGGCAGACTCGTGGTCCACGATCCGGAGCCGTCCCTTCGCCAGTTTCTGCAAATTTTCCATCTTTCTTCGCGAAACATACTGAAACACGACAAAAGTCGCTTCCTGGTGGATGTTGCGAATCCGCCACCAGTGAGCGTGGATCCGCAGCTCATGCAATTCCAACAGCCTTTCCACAGGTGAGGGAAGGGGGCCGAATCGATCTCGCAACTCCTGGGCGAAGTCCGCCAACTGGGAAACTTCGGTAAGACGGGCCAGTTTTCGATAAAGATCGATCTTCGTTCGAATGTCCGGGATATACGAATCGGGAAGGTACGCCTGGCATGGCAGGTCCACGTCCACGTCAAT
>NZ_JACIYL010001071.1 GCF_014359955.1 Thermogutta sp.
GTTCGGCAGTATATGGGCGTCCGTCGAGGAACGGAAAGACGCTGACCACTTGGCCATAATATTTTTCGCCTTCGGCAGCATAGTCCACGATAAAGATGCCTGGCTGGCCTTCCATTTCGGAAAGGGACGGGTCATCGAGCAGGCGGACCGGCTGCCCGTCGCGATCCACGGTGGCTGACTCCGGCAATCGAACGCGAACATAATGGACGAGCTCCTGCAGCACACGGGGATCGCGAAGTGCCGTCCCCTCGAACTTCTCACGCAAAGAAACGTTTTTCTCCGGGTACAGATATACAAGGAGCATCTTTTTCTCGCGACGAGCCTGGGCCACCCCCTGCGCGTAGCTGGAAAGCCACATCTCAGCGTCCTGGATGGGAGCCAAATGGGTCGCTAGGGCTACGTCGGAGTTCCCGGAACGAGGTGATTGAGAGGCCGATTCTGGACCGCTTCCCACTGGGGCATCGGCAGTCCCCTGCATGAGCTTCGGCGTGGAGGTCGCAGCCGAACCGAGCAAAGACGTGAGGGTGTCCTGAATGGCCCGCTGCCGCGCCGGGCTGAACCCGTCCCGTTCATCGCATGTAAACGTGGCGACCACCTTGCCAAAATCATCGTTTTCTTCGGGACTTTTTAGGAAGCTGATAATCGCCAGACCCGGCTGTTTGCCAAGCTCTGCGAAGGCGGGATCGTCACGGAGGGTTATGTCCCCCCTCACGGTGCGAATCTTTTCGTTCGGCTGGACAATCACTGCCTCGCAGGCCGTTTTGAACGGACTCCACAATTCCGAGAGCGCCTTGGCAGCTTCCTCCGACGAAGTTTCGTCCGAAAAAAAAACGAGCAAAACTTTTCGGTGATCCCTTGCTAGGGGGTATGCCAGAGCGTAACGAGTATGGATGGCACTCTCGACCAAGTTCGGTGCATGTTGCGCATCTTGCGCAGAACCGCCGTTTTGCCCGGATGGATTGCGATGCGTGTTCGCGTCTTGGTCGGCAGGAACCGATTGAATCGCGGGAGCAGGGTTTTCAGAGGGAGTGCCGGGTTGTTCTCCCTTCACGATGTTTTGCGCCATCATGAGAAGAGCCAGCACCAAGACGATGCCCGTAGGATTGAAGACGGTCGTGGCGGGCCAAAGGCCTCGCCGGCTTTGTACACAGAGCG
>NZ_JACIYL010001072.1 GCF_014359955.1 Thermogutta sp.
TAGTTCTTCTGCCGATTCTGCGAGTTCATCCCCGATTCTGCCATTCTCCGTTGCGTGCTTCCACCACCAGCGCCATCCTCCCTGAAGGTGCCGAAGACGACCGCCTGTCTTCCCGTCAGAGGCCCCTCCCTCCACTTGGTTTTAACCCACCAGCGCCCGCAGGATAAGGGGTGCCCGGCGGTGAGGGACGCTGCCGAATCACTCGTCAAAGCCTCTCAGCCTTCGATCATCCACTCGCGCTTCACCGGGCACGACAAGCGTGCCCCTCCGAAGGATTTTCCGGAGGGACGTGCTTGTCACGTCCGCTCCTTAACGTTCGATCATGCATTCCCTTTTTTCTCACCGTTACGTTGACTTCATGGAAAACCATTGATCCGCCCCAGCTTGGAGAGTTACGATAAACGGGGTCGAACATGGTTGCCCACCCACCTAACGTACGGGGGGACATGAAGACGTCGGCGGCCGTTCCGGATGGCGCGATCGGCCGCGTTGCGACACAGCCGCTTGCGGATCGTGAAACAACCGGACGGGGAGATCGAGTCGGGGAAGCGTCCCGTTGGGAGGGTTCGGCAGGACGGGTGGGAACGTCGGGGAACGTGGATCGCTGGACAAAATGAAAGTCGGCTGAAAAGGATGATGCCCTCATTGAAAAAGGAACACGGGGATGTGGAGCGAGTGCTTTCTGGACTCAGCCAGCGCGCCGCTTGGTCCGGGGGGCCTCCGATCGCCAATGTCCTGATGGCCAGGGTTCTCGCCCAGCCGGACCTCATTTCGCTAGCGGCCGGGTTCGTGGAGCACCAGTCCCTTCCCGTGGAACTTGTGGAAAGAGCGATCGACAAACTTTTCTCGAGCCGGACGGCGGCCCTCGAATCGCTCCAGTACGGGACCACGCTGGGGCATCCCCGTCTTCGCCGGGCGATCTGGGAACGCGTCCTTCAGGCGGATGCGTCGGTGGGGCTCCGCCACGCTGGTCCGGAGCAAATCGTCATTACCGCGGGAAGCAATCAGTTGCTGTATCTTGTGGCTGAGGCGCTCCTGGATCCGGGCGATATTGTCCTGTGTGCAACGCCGAGTTATTTCGTGTTTTTGGGGATGATCAAAAGTTTCGGGGCCCGGACTGTCGGCGTGGCCTCCGACCATGACGGCAT
>NZ_JACIYL010001073.1 GCF_014359955.1 Thermogutta sp.
AGCGCGCTATTGTAGCTGTTTCGCTGATAATGAGCTACTGTGAGGATCGACCGAATGAGGTTCGGCCGGGATGCATCAGCCGTGTGAACAGTTGCTTCGGGCAGGAGTCAACCGTAGCCCAACTGTTCCAGCTCTTCCTCGGTCATGCCGAAATAATGACCATATTCGTGGAGGATTGTTTTGCGAATCTGTTCCTTCAGTTTTTCTGGATCGATCGTGCCTTCCGGCGTGAGCGCTGACCACAGGAGTCCTTCGCGATAGATCGTGACACGGTCGGGCAAGCGCGGAGGACCGCCCAGCCACTGGCTTTCCTTCTCCTGAATAGGGACGCCGGTGAAAAGCCCCCACAGATCGCGGGGATCGGAGATGTTCAGCTCTTCCATGACCTTTCTGGAAGGATGGTCTTCGACGTAGAGGGCGACCTCTTTCATGGCGTTTCGGACCATGTCGGGGAGGGTCTCGATGACCTCTTCCAGGAGAGAATCAAACCAATTCCGGGTGTCTCTGTCCATGGGCAGTACCAGAAAGTACTACTGATCTCGATGGGATGTGATCGTGAAAAATCACTGTCGGTCGGTGCCGATGTCGTGGGAGTGCCTCGTCGAGGGATGACCCGCCGGAAATCAAGATGACCTTTCACAACGGGAGCCCGGTCCTCCCCGCGGGCCAGAATCCCCGTATGCTTAAAGTATGATCACTTTGCCGCCTTTTATTTTTGCGACGTGTCAATCAGGGGTCGAGAACGTTCTCAAACGGGAAGTTACCCGACAGTACCCGTTTTTGCGGCCGGCGTTCAGCCGTCGCGGTTTTGTTACATTCAAATTCGCGGACGAAACCCATCCTTTGGAGGGGTTTCGTTTTGAAGCGGTTTTTGCTCGGGCATGGGGTTTCACGCTGGGACGGATCGATGTACGGGATCGGGAAGAGGCTGCCCGGCAGGTCTGGGCGCTGCTTGGGGAGATCCCCGTGCGGACGGTCCACGTGTGGCCACGGGATTCCTCACCGCCCGGCCGAAGTGATCCGGATGCCCCCTGGCCGAGTGAAGTCGAAGAGATTCGCTCTCTCATTCGTGCGAGCGCTCCCGAGTCCGTGAACCTCGTCGAGCCGGATGCTGTGCAGGGCAGGAGATTTCGCGGGCAGTGGGTT
>NZ_JACIYL010001074.1 GCF_014359955.1 Thermogutta sp.
CGCTTCCCGCTCGGGGACCAGTGTGGCGGGAATATCGAACTCGTTGGCGCTTAACCCGGTCATTTCATAAAACGACTGGCTCCCCGACTCCATGATCAGGCTGTTGACCAGGTAATCGCGGAGCACCAGCCCTGTGATTTCTTCCAGGACCGGCTCATTCTCCGGCTCAAACACCCGCAGATCCCGACAAATATCCTCAATATTGTTCTCCAGGAGGAGAATGCTTTGAGGATCATTCGTCCGACGATTTTCAAATTCGTAAAGATCGAGTCGTTCCAGCAGCTTGCGGTGGATCCGCAGTTCCAGATCGGCAATCAGGGATCGCAGGTGGGCCTCCAGCTCCTGCCGGGAGACGGTGACGGCCTTCTCCGCCTCAAAGGTGAGGGTAAAGGGCCAGATCCGCACCTTCGTCCCCGGTGTGAAAACGACCGTTTGCCCTCCCAGGACCTCTTCTTCACCCACCAGGCAACTATTGAGCCCGAGGTTTTCCAACTGCAGACGCCCATCCTCTAAAAGTCGCACCACCGCATGCCGTCGCGACACCAGGGGACTGGGGAGCACCACCGTGTTGGAGCTGTCCCGGCCGATCCACACTTCCGTGGCATCGACCTCGATCATGGTCCGGCGGCTTTCGTTGATGCGGTTGTACCAGATCTTCATGCGACCCCCACTGCGGTTTTCCTTGAAAAACTTTCAGTTCTGGGAAGTCTCTCGTGAGTGGAGAATCACCCCCACCTGTCGAAAATTCGTGGCCTCCAGCATTTTCCACAGGCGTTCCGCCTTGGGTTCAAGACGCCCGTTTTCGAGCTTCACGCTGATAGTCAGAATATTCTCCTGGGATTGCGGGAGTTGGTACGCCCGATGGGCTTCCACGCTGGTCAGTCGGTTACCCACCGCCAGCACCTTAAATTTGCCAATGACCTGTGGCCCGCCTCCCGCATCGGTCGCCGGGGCTGGGGAATTTCCACCGGAAACGGGATTCCCACCAGGCACAGGGGTGGGTGCCGAAACGATGAAAGAAACCATGTCCCCCGGCTCGATCAAGCTCGGCACAATCGTGCGGGTATCGATGGGGATAAACATCGCAATCTCTTCGGTGTTCCCAGCCGGTTGACCGCCGAACCGAAGACGCGGCGGCGGCGGGCG
>NZ_JACIYL010001075.1 GCF_014359955.1 Thermogutta sp.
CGCTAGATATCGAAAGGCCGGAGCAATCGACGCGCGATTGCCCGCCACTCCCTCAAGGATTTGTGAACAAAAGGGGAATGTTGCGAGGTTATTTTGACAATGACGGGTGATCTTCAACCTGGTGCCATCATCGAAGGCGAGGCTTTTCCAGAGCCGATTCGAGTGCTTGTCGTGCAACCTTTTGGTCGCAACATTAAAGTGGGCGGACAGGGACTTCACACCCGGCATTATCACGAACGCCTTCTGACAACGGAGCAAGCTGCTCGGCTGAGAGTGATTCCGGCGGAATCTTCATTTAATGGAGATCCCAATCGCTTTCGGCTGGGGATTGAGGCGGCCCGCCTGGGATTGGCCTACGAGTACGACCCCTATTTTTCCCTGTCCATTGCGCGCGTCGATCCGTTACCCCATCAGTTGGAGGCCGTGTATCACTACATCCTGCCTCTGCCGCGTATCCGGTTTCTTCTGGCGGATGATGCTGGGGCGGGCAAGACCATCATGGCGGGACTGTTGCTTAAGGAGCTGAAGCTCCGCGGATTGGTGTCACGGACTCTGATCATCACCCCGGCGAACCTCATGTTTCAGTGGCAACGGGAGATGCGGGATCGCTTTCGGGAGCGCTTCGACATCATCCGTGGCGTGGACTTGAGGTACGCGTATGGGGTCAACCCTTGGCAGGATAAACCTCAGGTCATTACCTCGATGGACTGGGCTAAGCGAGAGGAGGTACGTGCGAGCCTCAGTCGCACGAGTTGGGATCTGGTCATCGTGGACGAGGCCCACCGCATGAGTGCCAATGATCCGGACCACAAGACGGAGCGCTACAAGCTTGGTGAATTGCTTTCCCAGCAATCACACCATATTCTGCTGCTCACAGGCACACCCCATAAGGGAGACCCGGCCAACTTTTGTCTCTTTCTACAACTTCTCGATCGCGACGTATATGCAGATATCCGCAGTTTGGAAGAAGCCATTCGCAACAATCACGCACCGTTTTATTTGCGACGGACCAAAGAGGCGCTGGTTACTTTTCCCGACCCAGAAAGCGGAAAAGTTCGCCGGCTTTTCACCGACCGAGAGGTGCGCACCGTCCGCGGTGAGCTGGACGGTCAAGAGTTTGCTGTTTACGAGACCTTAACTCGT
>NZ_JACIYL010001076.1 GCF_014359955.1 Thermogutta sp.
CTCCGTAGTCCTCCGGCCCTGCGGGCCGAATGGCCTCATGTGAAGCCGCCACGATGATGTTCGGCTCGTAGAAGGTGGAGTCCACCGGCTCGCGGTGGACCGGTAGATTCTCGCCGGCTTCAATGAATTCTGGCTCTTCTCGGTAAAATTCCAAACGCCCCGTTTTCGTGTACCACGGTCGCGAATCGGTGATCTGTTCATAGCCCACTACCTTGGGCGTGGTACGACTTTGAAGAATAACCGGAATACCCTGGCGGGCTTTCTCTTCTATTTCTGTAAATCGATATCCCTTTGTATTGGAGCTCGCATCAAGAATTCTTTGGAGATAGACGTCCGTGCGCCCTTCCCGCACGAATTTCCAGTAATCTTCAAAGCGTGTGTCACCGGTCAATTTTGCCAATTTGGAGGCCACAAGCGCGAAAACCTCAATGTCACCGAGAGTATGGAAGATTCTCTTGAGCGGAGTCCGCGGAAAGACGGACAGGAAGGGATTCGTGACGGAGGCCGTCATGTCGGGATGTTTCAATTCCGCCCAGGAATCCACGCCAAAGACGACATCCGCCCATTCGCAGGAGCCGGACCACCACCACTCATTGACGCAGATCATCTCGATCTTGGGCAGCACATTCACCACGGTGTTGTAGTGCCATTTCACGTTTCCCAGGATCGAGTTGGCGTTGGCAAACCAGAGGGATTTGGTGGGGGTGGGAATATGCGTTTTCCCGGTCAGCAGACGCTTGCCCACGCGCAGGGGGCGGTCCTCATGATTGTAATAGTGGGCGGATTCCGGCTTCCAGTATTGGCGAACCACGGCGGGTTTGTCCGGATCCAGTTGTATATTGAAGGGATCCTCACTGATATACTGCGGAGAACCGTTAAACAGTGCCACGCGATAGTTTCCGGCGTACGACCCGACGTTGCCGCCAATCCGACCTACATTTCCGGTCAGTGCAGCGACCAGGAATACTGTGCGGTCTTTGTTGTCATTGTTGAAGAACTGATTGGGGCCCATGCCCAGGGCAAAAAGCGTTGTTCCCGGCTCCGCCGCGATGTGCCGCGCCAGGGTTTCTACCGCTTCAGCCGGTGCCCACGTGATTTTCTCCACGGTTTTGGGATCAAAATGGAGCAGATATTCGCGGATG
>NZ_JACIYL010001077.1 GCF_014359955.1 Thermogutta sp.
CACCAGGGATCGTGCTCGTAAATGACCACCGGCGGTGGACTCGACTCACGAATCACAATGGGGCGGTCATTACTGGGCTGGCGACGCAGAGGCGGCTCCTGCATCGCTTTGATGACGTTGACGCTCACACCCTCTTTCTGGAGGCGGATAATATCATCCGTGGTCGGCTGACGAACCATCCCGTTGATGCGGATCTGATTGACGATGAGTTCCTCGGCGACGCCGGCCTTGGTCATAGCGATGACGTCATCGAATGTGACAGCCCCCGCAGGGATTTCCCGGCCAAGCTGCTGGGCGATCAGTGCACGGTTTTGCGCCTCCATTTCATCAAGGCTGTCGCCGACTGCCGAGCCAGCAAGGGCACCGACCCCAGCGCCGATGGCGGTTCCGGCGAGGGTATTTCCAGCCGCGTTTCCCACAATGGCCCCCGTCCCGGCTCCGAGAAGTCCGCCGAAAAGGGCCCCCCGCTCAGCATGCGTCGTGGCACATCCAGCTGTGAAAAGAGAAATCGGCAGAAACAGCCAGAACAGACCGAAGCAAAACGAGGAACGGCGGGTGAGCGTCATCCGTGCGGACTCCTGAAAGCTGCGTTCAGGCGGACATCCTTGCCGAAAGGCGATCAAATGCTTCGAGCTTACCAGGCCATTGTATCGGCAAAACCACGAAAAATTTCTAACCGGCCACATTGGCCTGGTAAGATAGGCGATTTTTACGGGCGAGTCAAGATTGTTTAACCCAATGAGCCGAGCGCGATGAAAAACGCCGAAGGCCTCGACACGACCTTCGGCGGCTTCCTGCCTCGGGGACGATTGTTTGCGGATCTGATCCGTCCCTTCTCATTCGTTTACATTGAGCGAAAATCGCGGAGAAAGTCGGGGCGACCGGATTTGAACCGGTGACCTCTTGCACCCCAAGCAAGCGCGCTAATCCAGGCTGCGCCACGCCCCGAGCTTTGAGTCTGTGACTGTTTAACCCCACCGCAGGGGAGGTCACATCGCGTTCGTCTCACCGCTCGTCTCTCGATTACTTTATCCGATTTTGCTCCGGCTGACAACTCCGCCGAAGGAGATTTCGCCCGGTTTGTTACCCGCCCATGGGACAAAGCGCCGATCTGGAACCGGCTTGTGCGGGAATCGGTT
>NZ_JACIYL010001078.1 GCF_014359955.1 Thermogutta sp.
CGAGAAAGATTTTCCCAGAGCCTACCAGAACCGGCATCTAAAGAGGCGACTTCTGGTCAAAGGCCGTTTTCCCCCGAGCAAACTCATGATCTGATCGAAAAAGTTCTTGCCCAGTCCTGGCCAGAAGCTTCGAGTCAATGGCAAGAGGCCGTGCGAGAAGACGTGGAGAAGTTTCTCGAAGAGAATCCAGGCTTCGCGCGGTGGATGGCCATTCTGGACGACGCTGTTTGGACTGTGGGGACCGGCCTGTTCGTGGTGGACCTGTTGACGACCGGTGGCGTGGTCTGGACCATCGGGGGATGGACGTTAGGAGGAGTTGGGGGCAGCGTACTGGCCCATAAGGTCCGTAAAGGCTTGCTCGAGAAACTCCACGAGATTGGCCAAAGAGCCCACGAGGCCTGGGTGGCTCAGCGATCGCGCGAATTGCAACCCTTCCTGGAAAAACACTTCTTTGAACCCCTGTTTGAACCGTGGCTCGCAGACGTTCGAAAGGTCCCGCTTAATGAAATCGAGGACAGCCTCCAGGCGTGTGAAAAACTGAATCAACTTGTCAGGGCAACACGCTGAGGGGACTGAGGGGCCGTTCGTCAAACTGACGTGAGCCGGGACAGGAGGGGAGCGAGGTTTATCTCGACAACAAACACGCATGCCCACAATTGAGCAAGACAATCGGAGGTATTTTGCGAATGACGGTGCAGCAGTCCTCTCCATCACACAATGACCAGCCCGTTTGGGTCGAGCAGCTTATCGCGGAGGCCGAGACGATCCAGCGGACGGTAGGAAAAATCCACGGGGGCCGGTGGGTCAGTGGCCTGTGCGAAGCTCTGGACGTGGCGGTGCGGGAGTTGCGCCAGGGGCGTCCCCAGGGTGTCGCTCTCGTGACGTTAGTGGGCGGGACCGGCGTGGGAAAATCAACGCTCTTTAATGCTCTCATCGAGAAATCCAATGCCAGCCCGGTCTCGCACGATCGACGTTGTTTTACCGACAGGCCCTATGTGGCCGTTCACCCGGCGGACCGCGCTCTGCTTGACTTCCCGGAAGAATGGCAGCCGGTTTATGTGGATATCCCGATCAGGGGTTGGGCGATTTGCGATGCGCCAGATATCAACGGCGTTCTCGAATCGAACCGGC
>NZ_JACIYL010001079.1 GCF_014359955.1 Thermogutta sp.
ACAGTACGCTCACCCATCAAAAAGGTTTGGCTGGTTCCGTCCGTAATGGAGGCCAGTGTTAAGAAACTGTTGTGGAAGAAAGTCCCGTTGCCTTCACACCGCGTGCCGGGTGGCAGATGGTCGCACACGTGGATGTTCGCCGTTCCGAAGCACCCCACGTAGTTGGAGCGCGAAATGAGCAGCTCGTCGTACTGCTCCCCTTCGTGTTCTTCTTCGTGCTCGTGACCTTCATGGAGCTTGTGGGCCTCAAAGACTTTTTCGTTGCTGTTGATGTCGGACGGACAGCGATACACACTGATGAAAGTTTTGATGGCCTCCTCGTTGATCGGAGCATAAATGGGGGCCTCCAGATGGATACCTCCCTGGTAGAGCCCCATTTGTTCCAGATAAGGCAGGATCACGGCTCCCCAGCCCCAGCCCGGCGATCCGTTGACCATCGGCTGCCGCCCGTCCGCTGTATAGGCCGCCCAACCCGCCGGTAACGTGCGGTGAGTGTCGTGGTACATGTGGATGGCCAAGCCGATTTGCTTGAGGTTGTTGGAACATTCCGCTCGCCGTGCTGCCTCTCGCGCTGCCTGCACGGCCGGCAGCAAAAGCCCGATCAGCAACCCGATGATCGCAATGACCACCAGCAGTTCCACCAGCGTGAAGGCTCGGGGCCAAGACCGCTCCCGCAAAGGATGGAAGGTTGCGCAAAGTCCAAATTTTGGGTTATCCTTACAGGCCATGTTCATGATCGCTCTCCTGTTCTCTTTTGGAAAGTTTTTCTTCGGATAATGTGACAAACTGGGGATACGAGATGATGTGGTTGCTCCGCCGCGACGTGCTCTTTTTTTGAGCGAAGTTTCCAGCTCCTTACGTGACGGGCTGGACGAAGACCGGGCAGCGAGTCAGCCCGAGAGATACTCCCGGCAGATCGGATTCAGAGTTATCAGACGAGATCGAGAACAGGTGGAGCACGGCTTTGCCACGGGCATGCGGAGCGAGCCACGACTTCGGTGAAATGGACGAGCGGACGCCACCAATTCGATGCAAGTGGCAGAACAACCGTGAACGTGGCGATGGGTATTCGAGGCTGGATCTGGAATTGGCAAATGTGGCAGGAATTCGCGTCGTGGAGAGCCCGCCCA
>NZ_JACIYL010000108.1 GCF_014359955.1 Thermogutta sp.
GCATGAGCGGGTCGCGCAGGTGGTCACGGATCGGCCAGAGCTGATTGAGGGTATCGGCGGCCTCGCGGTATTGCTTTTGCAAAACATAAACCCCTGCTATCCCCGCCAGGCCGAAGGCCCGAAGTTCCGGTTCAGAATTCCCCATTGCGGCAAGTTCCTGAAAGAGCTGAAGGGCTTCATCCAGACGATCTTCCCGAAGGTAAATCTGGGCCAGACGCATTTTAGCTCGCGAGGTCCAGTACACCTTATCGGGAAAATACTCGATCACGGCGCGCCACGCTTCTTCCGTGCCCAACTGACTGGCATGCAGCCACTGCCCGAAAATCGTATCGTATTTGGGGACATTGAGGTGCGGTGGGCCGGCCGTTTCCGCGAGAAGGGGCGGCTCGTGGATGCGATAGTAACCAATGAGAAGTCCCACTCCTGTCGCCACCACCCATAAACCTGCCAGCGCCGCAGGCCAAAGCCACCAGCGGTTTCGGGCGGGAGGCGGCGCCGCTTTCATCGCCTCTTCCAACTGGCGAATGGCGGATCCTCCGAGAACAACCGACCACTCTCCGGTTTCCAGATCGGGAAGTTCATCCGGCCAGCTCTCTCCCACATATTCCGCGTATATTTTGCGCAGCTCCGCAAGGAGTGCCTTGGGAGAAGCAAACCGCTCATCCGGTTCTTTGGCCAGCATCTGATGAATCACACGGCAGAGCGGTCGCGGGAGATCCGGCCGCTTGTTTTCCAGCGGCTCCGGCTCCTTGGTGAGATGCATCACCCCCACGACCATGGCGTTCTCGCCTTTAAATGGTGGCTCGCCGGTCAACAATTGATAGCACGTCACGCCGAAGGAATAGATGTCGCTGCGGATATCCAGCGGTTTGGCCTGAATTTGTTCCGGGCTCATGTACAGGGGCGTGCCCATCGTCATGCCCACCCGAGTGAGTTCCAGGCTCTGCTCGGTGGGTCTGACCCGGGCCAGCCCGAAATCCGCCACTTTGACTTCCAGATTGCGCGTGATGAGAATATTTTCCGGTTTGATGTCTCGATGGACGATCCCCTCTTCGGCTGCCTTGGCGAGGGCCGCCGTCACCTGCCGCATGATGATGAGGGCTGTCCGCAAGTCGGCCGGACCATTCTTTTGCAGCCATTGCCGAAGGTTCACCCCCGGCACGTACTCCATGGCGATGTAGTGGATGTCGCCTTTTGAACCGACTTCAAAAATCTGCACAATATTGGCATGGACGAGTTTCGCTACCGCCTGGGCTTCGCGACGAAACCGCTCCACATAGGTGGCATCGCTGGCGAGTTCCGGCCGGAGGACCTTCAACGCCACCTGCCGACGCAGGGAAATTTGCTCGGCCAGATAGACATCCGCCATCGCGCCCACTCCGAGGCGCCGCAAAATCCGGAAGTCTCCAACGGTTTGCCCGGAAAGGTCTCGCGAAGGTGAAGGAAATCGGGCCACAGCTTACGCCCTTTCGTGCGGCAGAGAAAGTTTATCGTTCTGCGTGGTCCTCTGCCATTTATTGTACACTGATGAGAATTCTCACATGCCAAGCAGTTCCTTCCGAAAAATCACCAGAATGGCGAGCACGCAAACCAGCAGGAAGAGGACACCCAACCCCACCGCTACGCCAGGATCTTTCCAGAAATCTTTGCGACGGCGTTTCAGGAGCACGGTGACTGGGACGCTCTCGGCGGAAAGACCGACTGCTGGTCGGATCGCCGGCATTTCTGGAGATGAAACAGAGACGTTCGGATTCTCGGGTGCCGGCCCTGCAAAGGCCGGCTCCGTGGAAAGCGGCTGCGCCACCGGAAGCGGCAGCGGCGCGCCACGCCGCTGTAATTCGAAAAACAACCGCTGGTCGTAGTCTCGCTTGCGGACCGGATCGAGCAGACACACCCGGGCAGCGGCCAGCTCATTGAGAATCCGCTGGCACACGTCGGCGTATTTTCCCGCCTGGAAACGCCGAACGTGGCCAATCTGGCGATCGGCCGCATTGATGATCACGTCGGGATCGCCTTCAAACAGCGGTATCCCCAGCAACCGATAGTAGTTCGGCGGCTGTTCTTCCGGCGGGATGCCCAACCATTTTCGGTAAGGATCGAACAGAGGTTCGTTCTCGGTCATTGGCGAGGCTACGACGTCCGTTCCGCCCATATCGTCCCGGCTACGGAAGCTCCTTGATGCGGATGTTGCGGAATTCAACTTTCATCGGGGGTCCGGCGTGCAACTGGAGGGCGATGATACCCTCTTTGGCGCCTTCGGGACTCTTTTCCACGTAATCCACGGTGGTGAAGCCGTTCAACTCCAGCCGAATCCGGGGACCGTCGCAGGTGATGGTGTATTCGTTCCAGTCGCCGGGCTTGACGTGCTTGGCCACCTCTTCGGGATTCACATCAGCGAGAATGCCCCGGCCCCGCTCTTCGTAGAGTATCCCCATGTAGCGCTTTTCGGCGATGTCCGCCTGATAGCCGGCCACGATGAAATCGTCCAGACGTTTGCTGCGAATTTGCACGCCGGAATTGTGGTTCCGCAGGCGGAACTCCAATTTGAGGATGAAGTTTTTGTAGGTCTTTGTCGTGCAGAGGAAGGTGTTGTGGGGAGTTCGCGTTTCGTCGGTACTGCCCACGATCACGCCATCCTGGACGGACCAGAAACGGGGATCGCCCTCCCAACCGGCGAGGGTCTTGCCGTCAAAGAGCGGCTTGAAGCCTTCTTTCTCTGCCGCTCTGACAGCCGCCGACCGCGAGGCGAACAGCGCAATTAATATCACCAGGCAAGCGGGCACACATGGGTTTTTCCTCATGGTGGTCTCCTCGAAGCAAAGGGGCAATGCGATTCGGGGCGGCTTCACACCCAGCGAGGTGAACTCCGCTGACAGCCAAAAAGGCAGGGGCATTTCCTTTGCCCAGAATACCATCACCCGACAGGCAACTCAAGCGGCCAGGACGGCGAGTCGACATCACTTGTCTTCTGTTGCTGGAAAGGACTTTCGGTGGGCCCCCGATAGGGGCGATTCATGAATGGCCCCCACAATGTCGGAGGGATTTTTTTCGGAGGGACCCGCTTCGGAGGGACCTGCTTGTCAGGTCCGCATATCGGAGGGACCTGCCTGTCAGGTCCGCCTTTTCAGAATTGATCGTTCATTGTGGTTCACCGGGCACGACGAGCGTGCCCCTCCGAGACATCCTTCGGAGGGACCTGCTTGTCAGGTCCGATCAACAGCCGTCGATGACCCATTCCCCTTCACTATTTGACGATACCAGCTTCTACTTCAGACGGTTGAAGGGGTGCCTTCCATGTGATTGTCGCTTCTTCCTTCTCGATGTCGAGAAAGACGCTGGCGTACTCGAATTCCCGGGTGTAAGTGTAGCCGTTACGGACGGCCGGCCCCTTGGGCGGACCCAGCGGGCGGTCATACTCAGCCGGACGGGTCATCCACATCTTGCTGGTTTTCGCATCGTAGCCGTCGTTCAAGTAGAAATAGCTGTATTTCTCGGCACAGACAAGAAAGATTGCCAACTGGTAGGTGAAACGGCTCTTCGCGTCCCTGTTTTGCCTGGCGAGATCGCCAATGGCGTTGTCGCTCCCGGCAGGAGACCGCGGAGCCTCATCCGCATCTTGCTGGTTGGCGCCCAAGTTACACGTGTAGGCGATGATCAGTCCCTGCCGGGCGGCTCTCTGAAAGTCCCTGATTCCCTTGGCAACATAGTCCTTCTTGGACATTCCCACGGCGCCCTCGAAGCCCTCGATATAGGAACCGTCCAACGCCTTGATATAACTGAGGCCCGAATCGGGCAAACGCGCCCTCAAGATATTCCCCACGATTAACTTGTGTGGCCCAAGCCTCTTTCGCAAATCCTCCATCATGGTCACATATCCGGCCAACATACCGGCTTTCTTCTCCTCTCCAATAACATCTTTCAGAAACGTGGGCTCCAGAATCTTGACCACACCGTCCACGAAGATTCCGTCAATGGCGGGATCGGAACAAACCTGTTCTGCGGCATCGATCCACCACTCACGCAACGCCTTGTTCGTGAGATCATAGGCCTGGAGCCGGTTGCGGATAAGTTTGTCTCTGCCGTCGCGCCCGACCAGAAAGGCCCCGGGGATATTTTTCAACATCTCGTTGGCAGCGTAGCCTCCGTAATGCACGATCACGTTCCGGTAATACAAGATTTTTTCGCCGGATTGATCGCCTTCACAGCCCGGGCGGCATGCAGCGTTCCCGCCTCGACGGAGCCGAAATCCGTGTGTCCCGTGGCCTTCTCAAAGGTAATCAGGGGAAAGGTCGCAAGGTAGCGAATCTCGTCCTCGGTGAATGCCGTGTCCTTACGGATATGCATGTACAAGGGCACATGGTCCCAGGAGAATGCCGGCATCCGATCCGGGTCAGCCACAGACGCTGCAAACAGATTTGTCGCCACCAGGGTGCCCAGAGCAACCCCTAACAAGTGCTTCTGCATTTACTCTACCTCCACGAGGTCAAATCGCTGGATGAAGGGGAGAAATCCGGCCTTTTTCCCGATATGCAGACCCCACTCCATCCGCCTGCCTGTACCGCTGTCAGTAAATGCTTCCGGCCGATAGGCACCCGGCGCGGTGGGAACATTGAGGATGTTGTGCGTTTTCGTGAAGTGAAGTCCGTCCTCGGCATACATGATGGAACAGGTGATTTCTTTCGGCCCGACCCTGCCGATCATCGCAGCAACACCCTTACCCTGCGGCCACACCAGGACTTCGTGATTGCCGGGGACCACAGGGTTGCCGACATACTTGACAAAGGGTCCCGCTGGTTTCTCGGAGATGGCCACTCCCATCTTGGTTTCCGCGGGGGTTTTTCCCAACTGACGCCCTTTGTAGTAGAGCCAGTATTTCCCCTCCCGCACGATCAGGCAGGCGTCATCAACCAGGTGACTGTCGAAGTCCTCCGGATGATCGCTGTTTTTCAACACCGGATTGGTCGCCAGGCGTTCCCAGGGGCCATCGGGCGAATCGGATACCGCAACGCCGATTTTGGAGTCCGGATTAAAGTCCTTGCCGAACGGTCGGGAGGTGCCCGTGTAAAACAGCCAGTAACGTCCCTCGGCGACCAGAATATTGGGCGTGAAGACGCTGGCTCCATCCCAGCTTCCAGGCTCACCTTTTCCGAGAGCCATTCCTCGTTCCGTCCATGTGTGACCATCCGGCGAAGTTGCGTACCAGATCGTCGCATCATAGCCCGAGGCAATCTTTCCCTTCGAATACCACACGTAATAGAGATCACCAACCTTGATGATGTCGCTCGGATCCCGGCGCATCACGCCTGGTTCGGCACCGATGCCCTTCGCCTCCGAATAGATCGCTTTTATCGTCCCGATTTCCGCCCGAGCCGAGACACTCAGTCCCGCGACCAGTCCAATGAGTAGCCATCCCGTGAGCAGCCATCCAAGTCGTCGTTTCATTCTGCACTCTCCTCTTTTTGTGGCATTTCGTGTGAACACCGTGACCGGGCTCAATGGGCCGGTTGGTCGCTCTTCGGATAAGACGGAGCGACAAGCCTGATGGGGTCTTCCCACGGAACAACCTGGTTCATTATCCACAAAAGTTCGTGCCGCCGAGAGGGTTTCCGCATCACATCAAAGCGCGCCACGACCAGCGCCCGCTGCTGCTCCGGCTTTCGCCTCGCCAGCCTTCCATCCTGTCCGATTGGCTATCTTGCTTTATACGTCTTTCTATCAACCCGTCACAACCACGAGATTTTAATGCCATCGAATTGCGATTCTGCAGAGGTTTGCGTTGCCACTTGTGGGGCGGGTGCTTAGATTATAGGCGTATCCCCAACTTGATGAGTTTCGCCGAGGAGCCGTGACCATGAAACGATTCATCCTGTGTGTCGCGTTGCTTGTGTTGGC
Source organism: Thermogutta sp. (assembly GCF_014359955.1). GTDB lineage: Bacteria > Planctomycetota > Planctomycetia > Pirellulales > Thermoguttaceae > Thermogutta. The sequence goes on from NZ_JACIYL010000108.1 coordinate 5,893, forward strand.
TGCGGGATTTGTTCGGGCAGAAACACCACCGGTCAAGGTGTTTATCCTGGCTGGCCAGTCGAACATGGTGGGGGCCGGTCGGGTCAAAGCCGATCCGAAACGGAATAGTGGCAAAGGTTCGCTGGAGTATCTCGTGAAATCCCCGTCGACCGCGCAGCGATTCGCCCACCTGGTCGATGCGGACGGTCACTGGCGGACGCGGGACGATGTGTGGATTGTATTTTTCGACCGAAAAGGGCCCCTCACCGTCGGCTACGGCAGCAACCAGGACACGATCGGTCCCGAACTCGGATTCGGCTGGGTTGTGGGCGACGCCTTTGAAGAGCCTGTGCTGCTCATCAAATGTGCCTGGGGTGGAAAGAGTCTGGCCGTCGATTTTCGCCCTCCCAGTGCAGGCAAGCCACCTTACTCACTGGGCGCCAAGACCGACGCGGCCATCGCCCAGGACCCGAGCATCGTCGGCAAATATTACCGCGAACTCGTGGCGACGGTGAAGACGGCCCTCGCCAACATCCGGGAGTTGGTCCCCGGCAGTGATGGCCGGTATGAAATCGTCGGATTTGCCTGGCACCAGGGGTGGAATGACCGCATCAATGACAAGTTTACCGCTGAATACGAGAGCAACATGGCCCATTTTATTAAAGACATCCGCAGAGAGCTTGGTGTTCCCAATTTACCTTTCGTCATCGCGGAAACGGGTATGGGGGGACCGGAAGAAAAGCATCCTCGGGCACTGGCCCTGATGAAAGCCCAGGCTGCCGTGGCCGAGCGACCCGAGTTCAAAGGAACCGTAGCGTTTGTCAGCACCAGGGAGTTCTGGCGTCCGCCGGAGGAATCTCCATCTGCCCAGGGTTACCACTGGAATACGAATGCGGAAACGTACTATCTGATCGGCGAAGCCATGGGCCGGGCCATGCTCCGGTTGTTGCACCGGGAGGCCCAATCTCCCTGAGGCATCCATGAGTTTCAGCACGAGATGTTGCTGATCGAAGGGCCTGTCATTGCCGGGCCGATGCCCGACCAATTCGGAGCCAGGTTCATGCGAGACGCTCGCAAACGTCGTCCGATTCATCGCAGGGGATCCGTTGGCGGCAAAGATTTTTGGCTGCGTCTTTCCCCAATTGTGCGGCGTATGCTCTGGCTGGTCTTCTTGAGAAAAAGCCAGGAGTGGCTCGAGCACCATGTCAGAAAACATCCGAACCAGCCTTTTTTCCTGTATCACGCTGCCAGTGCGGTGCATCTTCCCTCATTCGCTGCTGAGCAATTCAAAGGGGCCACCAAGGCCGGTCCGCACGGTGACTTCATTTTCGAGCTGGACTATATCGTGGGACAGTTGATGGAAACGCTCGAGCGGCTCGGCGTGGCCGATAACACGCTCGTGATTTTCACCAGTGACAACGGACCGGAGGTCACCACGGTGTTGCACATGCGGGCGGATTACGGTCATGACGGTGCTCGCCCCTGGCGGGGACTCAAGCGAGACAACTGGGAGGGTGGCCACCGCGTACCGTTCATCGTTCGCTGGCCGGGGCATGTCAAACCCGGTACCGTCTGCGACCTGCCGATCTGCCATACGGACATCATGGCCACATGTGCGGAAATTGTCGGAGCACCACTGCCCAACAATGCGGCTGAAGATAGCATGAGCTTTTTGGCGGCTCTCCTGGGACGACCTTCTCCATCCGATTCGCCTCGCATTCTGCTCCATGAGACGATCAGCCTGGCCCTGGGAATCCGCTACGGGCAGTGGAAGTACCTGGATCACAAAGGCTCCGGCGGTAACCGCTACGATCGGGGACCACTCGCCGCTCTGGCTATCGAGGATACAGCTCCAGACGCTCCGGGACAGCTTTACAATCTGGCCGACGATCCCGGCGAACGGATCAATCTCTCGGCCCAAAAACCCGAATTGAGGGCGTATCTCAAGCAACTCCTGGAGCAGGCCAAGGCCACGGGACGGAGCGCTCCCCCACGGCCGTGAGACAATTGTACGGAATCTCCCGAGACGAGATCACCGTTGCGCTTGCGCCGGGCGAATTTCCAGCAGGGAGACGCTCATATCGGGCAGCGATATTTCCAGTGTTGCGCTTCCCGAGTTGACGTTCAGGGTTCTTTCCGCCGTCGCTTCCAAAGAGGCCGTCTCCAGGTTGTAGGCCCCGCCCTGGGAGTCTTCACCACGGCGGACATAGCGAGTATACGGATTGTTGTGGTCATAGTCGATGCGATATTCCGTGCATTTCAGGGTCCCTGATTCGGCGAGGGCCGGCGGGAGATTGTTCAGCCGGATCTGCCAGGTCCGGGGGGAATCTCGCATCAGGTCGAAGTGCCACAGCAAAAGGGCGATCCGCCCGTCGTCCCCGGTGGCTGTGATTCCGCCACTATCATCGTTGAGAATCCCGTCCTTTCCAGGCAGAGTGACGTTCAACTCGTGGTCAGCCAGCCGGTGGTGCATCACCCAAACGAAATAAGGCGTTGTAACGACCCGACCTTTTATCAGGGGAAGGCCGCTATAACGGGCAATTGTTTGATCGTTGTAGACGAAGCGTTCACTGATACGACGGGCACCGGCAACGGCCGTATCCACGTGATCCATGAGTCGCCAGACGACATGCTCTCCGGTGTCACCGGCGACAGTCACGCGGGGATCCGCCCAGACGGCCCAATCGGCGTTCGATTTGCCTGCTGGTCCTGCATTTGTGCGGAATTCCAGGACGATCGTCCGCCCGGCAAATTCGGCCAGCGGCACACGAACGTCCCGCCAGTGACCTGGACGGACGACGGTTTCCAGGAGGGTGGTGGTGCGATTGCCCTCAATCGCCACCAGTTGAAAGCCACACCCGTCGCTGGGGGCAGAAAGCGGCACCACTCCGATCGCTGCTTCCAGAC
>NZ_JACIYL010001080.1 GCF_014359955.1 Thermogutta sp.
AGCCTTGGCGAAGTTGGAAATCCGCCCGGTCTCCTCACACCACTTCAAATTGTGCGGGATGGATCGTTCCCGATTGGTCCGGATTCGGGGCGCCCAGAATGCGTCCTCGACATGGACAGCCGTAAAAGGGACGATGGTCAATCGCCGCGGACTCGCGGATTTGGCAGTCTGGTCAGCTCCGAGCGTTCCCAAGCCCACCAGGACGAGTCCGCAGGCAACCATTCCCAAGATCACTTGCCGCATCGCACAACCTCCCATTTCATTGCAGTGAGGTACTTTGCTCCTTCTGCCGGTGGCACCGTTGTGTGGCTGAGACGCCCTCGGCGACTCATCCGTGTACGTTGTCATGGCCACGGCCGGTTCATTTCTTAGTGTACTCCAAAACCTGTCCTTCGCTCAGCAATCGCTCGCGGAGTTGGTCATACGGGACATCCTGGACGGCGACTTGCCGGGAAATGGCAAGATCGGCTGCCGCCGCGGCGGACTGGCCCAATATCATGAACACGGGCTCCATGCGAATGGAACCGTACGCCACGTGAGTGGCCGAAACACACACGGGCACCAGCAGATTCTGGCAATCTTCCCGCCGGGGCACGAGTGATCCGTAGGCGATCGCATAGGGGCGGGGCGTCGGCACGCCGATGTCCCCCTCGTTCTGCACATAGCCTTCCGGAGTGATGTAGCGCTGCACGTTGTGACTATCAATGGTGTATGAGCCCATCCCAACAGACTCGGGAGTCTCCTTTTTGCCCAGCAGGTCGTGCTCGGTCATTACGTAGGTGCCCACCATCCGTCGGGCTTCACGAATGTAGAGCTGGTAGGGCCAGTGGCCGTTGTCCACGAATTCATCCTTGGCAAGCCCCCACCGGCGCATTTCTTTCTGGACATCCTCCGGCACCCGGGGATCATTGGCGATGAAATAAAACCACCCTTTTTGATATGTTTCGTGCTCCTTGATGATTTCCCGCCGGCGTTCATAGCTCGCCTCGGGATAATCGTAGTTGTATCCGATATTATCCGTACTCATCGGGCCGTGGTTGTTGGTATCGGTCTTTCGGTTGGGAATGGGATCAAATTTTGCGAAAGTTTCCCGCCACCCGGCCTCAAAAATCCGCACCAAAAGCTCGT
>NZ_JACIYL010001081.1 GCF_014359955.1 Thermogutta sp.
GGCAATTGATCGGGCGATTGAAGGGGAGTTACCTGGACGGGCTCGGTGTGTGTGCTGGTGATGTCGTTATAAAAAACGACCCCAACTCGGAGTTCAGGATGCGTGGGCAGATTTTGAGCGGACGCCACAATCTGTTCGACCGCACGAGCCGCATACGGGAACAGGTCGACCATACTCTCCGTGTCGTCAATGACGAACATGAGTTCCAACGTTTGCAACCGGTTTTGAATGATGGCCAAGCTACTCTGGAGTTTTGCGATATCTGCTTCCGACGCCACAGGAATCCCCTGTTCGTTCACCAGCCCCCCAGGAACACAGACTCTCAAGAGCTTCCAGCCCGGATACTGGTTCTGGATCTTGTCCCGATATCGCTCCGCATCCTCCCAGCGAAGAATGGGAAATCGCGGCCGGTCTGGCGGTTGCGGAACGGGTCCACCTTCATCGAACGGCTCGCGAAAGAGATACTGGCTATTGTTTGTCTGGTCTTCTGGACCGGCCGCCAGTGCGTCGTCGGGGCTCGCCCAAATTTTGCCAGGACGCATGGGGCGGCCTGGCGCTGTGCTCCACTGAATGGCCTCGCGGGTCGTCCAGAGTTGCAAATATTTCAACTGCACCCAGCCTATGCCCACGGTCTGGGCGTGTGATTCGTCTTGCCCTAATTCATACTGCATTGCCAAGTAGGCCCAATCGCGCTCTGCGTTATCACCCGTCTTTGCCATGACGAAGTAAAAATTGAAAAACCTAAGCTCCTTCGCTGTCTGGGCATCCATTCTGGGCTGCGTCCTCGCGGCGATGTTCCCGGGTTTCCCTGTTTTGTCGACAGCTTTCTCAAGTTCCGCTAAAGAAGGCCGCAAAAAGGCCTTGAGGTGGACCCCTGTCACCAGGTCTTGAAGGGCCTCTCCTTGGGGGGCTACATATCTTCGCGGGACCCATCCCAAGTATTCCTTCACCGTTACCACCCGACTATTGCCGCTTTCATCGTCCAGTCTGGCCAACCGGAACCACTCTTCGCCGGAGGTTTCTGAATTGGATGCCGTCGCCTTTTTTCGGTCAACATAAAAGTACCGTCCGAGATACTTGAGACGAGTGGTGGTTTCCTCGGCATTATCATCGGCTTGGATCCGTG
>NZ_JACIYL010001082.1 GCF_014359955.1 Thermogutta sp.
ACTCTAAAATTTGCGTATTATGCTTTATTTAAAAAGGGAATTTAATCGTACTTGTCCGCCGCTGTGATGATTCATATTGTCCTTTGCCGCGACAAAGACCGCCCGCCACTCGAAATGTTTTGTCCAGCAAACCTGTTCATTCGAACACAAGCCGCCGGGCGTCGAAAACCGGCCCTTCAATGCACGCGCGGTGATAGTCCCACTCTTCGGACTCAAGATCATCTCTCACACGCACGACACAACTATAGCAGAGCCCCAGACCGCACGCCATGGGCGTTTCGAGGGACAAGTAGCAGGGCACGCGCCGGACGGCGCAAATATCGGCCACCGCTTTCATGAGAGCTTCCGGACCACAACAGTACACGGCCGTCTCGTGCGGATCGAGCTTTTCAAGTTCTTTCAGCAAAAGATCAGTGGCAAGCCCCTGGTGCCCGGTGGAACCATCATCGCTGATTGTCTGGACTTCTACGCCGACATCTTTGAAGCGGTGAAGGTCATCAGGGAGTAACTCCGCAGTGCGCACTCCGAACAAGAGCTGGGCACGCTTGACCGGTTGCGTCTGACGTGGCGGAGAACCATATTGCCCATGACCCGTCGCTTCCCGCCCAACCGCCATAAAAGGCGTATAGCCGATTCCCCCGGCCACCATCAGAAGGGTTGGAGAGGAGGGAGGCGGGAAACCATTTCCCAGGGGCCCCCATATTTCCAGATAGTCACCGGCGGACCACCTGGCCAGCAATTTAGTCATTTTTCCGATAGAAGAATAAACGATCTCCAGTCCGGCCGCTTCCCCGTGTTCCGGATCGTTGAATACATCGAACAGCGCGAAGGCCCGCCCCAACAATGGGTCATAGTGGTTCGGCAGCCGGAGCATGACGAACTGCCCTGGGACGATTCCTCTGGCAATCGGCGGACACACCAGCCGTAAACGGAACAGATCACGCCCGATCTGTTCATTCTCGATAACCGTGGCTTTGCCGAACCAAATTTCGCGGTTCCCTGGTTCGGTTAGAAGTCGCCATTGATCGTCCATCACAATAAATCGCCTACAAGAGTGTTGCTGTTATTTCGAATATTTCCAACTCTATGACCGGAAGCGTCCCTCCTGCTCCGTCAT
>NZ_JACIYL010001083.1 GCF_014359955.1 Thermogutta sp.
AAGCCCCCCGCAGCAACGACACGTCCCAGCTCACCGGGCATCTTGGGACGCCAATCGGCTTTACCACCCAGCCGCCGCAGCCACAAAACGGCTACAGCAGCAAGCGGCATGAGCGCCCCATGGGAGTATTGTTCGCCGCGCCAGGAAATAGCCGCCTCGGAAAGGGCGTTCCAGTAGGCCCAGGTCAACAGGGCCAACAGAATCCCAAGCAACCACGGCCGCCAGCTTTCGATCGTTTTTGGTGCTGCTTCCACCACGTGTCGTTTTCCGCGTGCCCAACTGCTCAACGGCGATTATCCACGGTCATCACCCAATTTTCACGACACAAGCCCATTTATCACGGTAGTTGGCACACTCATTGTTGGCAAGAAGGAAAGCCAGCGGCGACGACCGAAGAGCTGCGATCGCCAACGCGAGCGGAAACCCACCTTCCCGACCGAGCCTCCACCGTCGGCATCTCATGGTCTATCCGAGGTTGACTGGTGCGTGCGAAGAGCGCCCCGTTGATTAGATGAAGAAACTTACCAGCTTTCCTCCCCTCCGTCGTCCCAACCTGTTTCTTTAAAATGCTGCCGATCGCGTTCCTTTCCCGATCGCCGGGAACTTAGCCGGTCTCGGGTCACAGCGGACGGTTTCCGCTTGGTGAGACAACACAGGAAGAAGCCTCCCATCTCCGAAGTGGGAAGGATCCGCACCGACCTGGCCACTTCCGGCAGAAAACTCTGACCTTCCCATTCCGTAAGCCCCGGCGTCCAGTTGGAAATCGGAAGCGAAACAGGAATGACCTCCAGTTCGTCTGGCAATATTCTGAGGGTGTGATCGACAACGGCCTCATTTTCCTCGGGTGCGAACGAACAGGTACAGTACACAATGAGACCACCCGGCTTGGCTGCTTTCACGGCCGACACCAGCAATCCCCGCTGCTTGCGCGAGCACTCGGCAATTTTTCGGAGGCTCCAGCGGGCGTACGACTCCGGCTCCATGACGTGGAACCGCGCCTCCGATGAACACGGGGCGTCCAGTAACACGCGATCGAAGCGATTCGGAGTTTTATGACCCACCGATCGACCGTCCATCAGATAGGTGTCCACAATTTCGACACCGGCCGTGCGAAG
>NZ_JACIYL010001084.1 GCF_014359955.1 Thermogutta sp.
CGTGGGAAGCAACAAACAGTCTGCCGGCGTCGCTACGGTCGAGAATCCCCGGGGCGACTCAGGGAACAAATGAGAATGAACAATGTCAGGGAGACAGTCGGGAATGAACAGCGGAAGCGATAGTCGTGCTTTGCAGACCTCCGGTGAAAAATTGAGTTGGTGGAATATCCCCAACACCATCACGATAGCCCGAATTGTTTTGACAATCTTTCTGTTCGTAACGCTCGCTTTTCATAGGCAGTTGGGTTATCTGCCATCGTTGGTATTATTCGTAGTCGCAGCGGGAACAGATTGGTTGGACGGCTTTCTGGCACGGCGGCTCCATCAGGTGACCTCTATAGGGCGCGTGCTGGATCCATTTGCTGACAAGCTCATTATCTGTGGGACATTCGTGTTCCTGGCGGCTGACCCGAAGATGCTCAACACGCCCGGGGGGCTTCATCCCTGGATCGTGGTCGTGATCATCAGCCGCGAACTGCTGATCACGGGATTGCGGAGCTTTCTGGAAGGCCAGACGGTGGATTTCTCCGCAAAGTGGTCGGGGAAGTTCAAGATGGCGTTTCAGTGCATTCTGGCCATTGTGGCTTTTCTCTACCTTGATCGTGGAGCCACCCCGGCAAAAGATCCAGGGCTGTGGACACTCCTGGTCATTTTCACATATGGCACGCTCCTTTTGACCGTTTATTCTGGTGCGGCCTATGTCATCATCGGTCTGCGGCAAATTCGACGCTTGGAGGCGTGACATTGTGGCTCTCCCGCCCGAATCGGTGGTCTTCATCGGCATCTCCTCCCTTTCCATAGGCTGCTGGGTCCTCCTCTTCAGTTTCCCCGGTTTGCGTAAACGTATGTGGCCGCGTTATTCGTTTCGCCCACCCCCGTGGCGACTGGCGGATGTGTGTGGCGCATGGTTGGTCCTTATCCTGCTTATCCTTTTGATCACCAGTGTTCTTCAGGGGACCACGATGAATGAGAGTCACTCCGGCCAGCGCACGCATACCGCCAATTTACAGATGGGCAGGGATGAGAAATCGGGCTCCGCACAACGGGCGCACTGGGCGATTGTGCTCCTCAATGAGCAGCCGAGCGTTTCCACGCTTCTCTTAGTCATCGCCAGT
>NZ_JACIYL010001085.1 GCF_014359955.1 Thermogutta sp.
TGTGGGGAATTTGTAACTGTGCCGCTCAAGCCGGGGAGCCCTGGCGCCTGATCAGCAGTCAGACCGGTGATCTTCCCCTACCCAATGCTGGCGATCAACAAACGTGTCTCGTACCAGGCGACTTCGACGGTGACGGACGGATCGACTTCGTCGTCGGAGAAAGAACGCAGACCCCGTCCGTGGTGCTCTTTCGCAACTCGAATAAGGGATGGCAGCGTGTCGTGATTGATAACTCGCGTCTCCGGCCGGAGGCGGGCGGCGTTGCCTTCGACGTTGACCACGACGGAGACCTGGATCTCATCCTCGGGCAGGATGCAAGCGGCTCCCAGATGTGGTGGTGGGAAAATCCTTTTCCCAACTTCGACAATCCTTGGGTTCGGCGGCCGATCAAAACAACCGGCGGAAAGAAGCACCACGACCAAACGGTTGGCGATTTTGACGGTGACGGTTACGCCGAACTCGTAAGCTGGAACCAGGGAGCCCGGTCTTTGCTACTCTTTGATATTCCCAAAAATCCCCAAACATCCGGCGAGTGGCCTCGCAGAGAGATCTTGCGTTGGACCACCGGTGCCGAATACGAGGGCTTCCCGTCCCAACCGGTTGACGTGGATAGCGACGGGCTCATCGATATTGTGGGCGGAGGTGTGTGGTTCAAGTACAGCAACGGGAAGTTTGTTCCGCACACGATTGACGACAGTATGCGGTTCACACAGTGCGCCGCAGGCCAGCTTATCCCGGGTGGTTTTGCCGAGGTGGTCTTTTCTCCAGGCGATGCCGATGGGGACGCCAAATGGTACGAGTGGGACGGCAAGCAGTGGCGGGGTCACGTGCTGGGGGCCGTTCGTCATGGTCATACATGCGAAATAGGCGACCTCAACCTCGACGGTCATCTCGACATCATGATTGGGGAAATGGGGAGCCCGGGAGCTGGGGATGATGCGCGCATCCTTGTCTGGTGGGGAGATGGAAAAGGCCATTTTCGCGAGGAAGTCATTTACCGGGGACAGGGAATCCACGAAGGGCGTCTGGCAGACGTCGATGGTGACGGCGATTTGGACATCCTCGTCAAGCCTTATCACCACCACGCCCCCTTTATGGGGCTTCTCATTAAC
>NZ_JACIYL010001086.1 GCF_014359955.1 Thermogutta sp.
CTACCGGTGCCGAGGCGGTCAGGACCGGACGATATTCTCATTATTCAAAAAGCTGTGAATATTTCTCTGGGGAATAGAAATTAAACGCCACCTGCCGAATATATTCGATGGGGCCGGCGCGGCGCTGAACTTCGACAAGCACCTCGATCTGCTCCTGACTGGCGAAACAGCGGATGGCGTTCAGTTTCCGCTCGTGAAATTCACCGGGCACCACAAGCTGAATCTGCGGAGGTTCGGGAAAATCGCAGTACGTGGCGTACTCGTAGACGATTGGGACCTTTTGAATCGGCGGTCCGAGTTCCGGCCAAATACTTCCCTGCGCGTGGAACAGACTGATGAGCATTTCCTCGTAAACGATTTTATGATCCGGATGCAGGTCGGTGGGGGTGGGCAGAAACACGCGCGTGGGTCGTATCTGCCGAAGAACATAGGGAAACGCATTCTGAAGGCCACTGGCCCCTTCTATCTCCGTGGGATCGCCGATCGTCGTGAAATGCCGTCCGCGGTAGGCGTTGAGATTACAGTCAGGAAAACCGAGCGGGCGAACTCTTTCCGGAGGGAGACCCAACGTCCGATACGCCTCCTGGGCTTCGTCCCCGCGTATCCTCACGATGGTCCTCCGCTGGGGCAAACGGCAGTATCCCATCCGGCCATCGGTGGTGATGACCACGTGAACCTCGGCCCCTTCGGCAAGCCCTGCCTGGACGGTCAGACCCGCACCGATCACGACATCATCATCGTGGGGCGAGACGAACATCCACCTTTCCTGCTGGCCCTGCCAATCGTCGAATATTTCGCGGGCATCGGAGGACACGATTTTTCCATCGCCGAGCCGCCGTTTATACACAATCCCCTGCGCCATGATGCACGACAATCCTTCGTTCTATGAACCGTAATTGTCCGAAACTGGACAATTCAATATTCCCTGACACTCTCGATAGGCTATCCTCGCAGAGTATCTTTGAAGTTCGCGCGCATTTCCCAGGAATTGGTCGCCTGTTCTGGTACACCGATGTCCTGCCGGCGATCCTGTGCAAACAGTGCCGCGCGACGCCTTCCCGGTCTTTGCCGACAAACGGCTTCAACCGGGTTGAAACTCGTTACCAATTTT
>NZ_JACIYL010001087.1 GCF_014359955.1 Thermogutta sp.
CTCCGCGATTACCTGGTCAACAGCCTGATCATGGAGTCGGGGAGCCAGTCGTTTTATGAGATGACGGGATTGAGCGCCAACGAGTTCGATATTCCCGCCACACTGGTCCCCGAGCGGGAGGCGGAGCTTGCAGGGATCCTCAATTTCATCCGGGAAAGGCTGCGGCTTTCGGAATGTCGGGACACCACGGAGCAGGTCCAGCGGATTGAGGATCATTTCAGTGAAGCGTTTCAGCTCGTGCGTCCCCACCTGCACAGCGAGTTGCGGAAATATCTGATTCTGCGGACGCTCAAGAAGGATTTGAAGGACACCATTTTTGGCTTTGGGCCCCTTCAGGACCTTCTCCGCGCGGATTCCATCACGGAAATCATGGTGGTGGGCAAGGATCAGATTTACGTGGAACGCAACGGCGTCATCGAAAAGTCGGGACGGCGCTTCATCTCGGACAAGGTCACGGAAGCGATCATCGAGCGGATCGTGGCCCAGGTGGGGCGGCGGATTGACAAGAGTCAGCCCCTGGTTGATGCCCGGCTACCCGACGGTTCCCGCGTCAACGCCATCATCCCGCCGCTGGCCGTGAAAGGACCGTGCCTGACGATTCGGAAGTTCCCGTTGCAGCGGATGACGATGGATGATCTCATCGAATTGGGGTCGATCACCAAAGCGGCGGCCACGTTTCTTCGGGCGGCGGTCATTGATCGAAAGAACATCCTCGTCAGCGGGGGCACGGGGGCAGGGAAAACCACGCTGCTTAACGTCCTGAGCAGCTTCATCCCGTTCAAAGAACGGATCATCACCATCGAGGACACGGTCGAACTCCGCCTTCATCAGGAGCATGTCGTCACCCTCGAAGCCAAGCCGCCCAACGTGGAGGGGCAGGGAGCGTACACCATCCGCGATCTGGTCCGCAATGCACTGCGGATGCGGCCGGACCGGATCATCGTGGGTGAATGCCGTGGGCCGGAAGCCCTGGACATGATTCAGGCGATGAATACCGGCCATGACGGTTCACTGACGACGCTCCATGCGAACACCGCGCGCGAGGTGATCGAACGGTTGGAGGTGCTCATCCTCATGGCGGCCGATTTGCCGATTTACTCCATTCACCG
>NZ_JACIYL010001088.1 GCF_014359955.1 Thermogutta sp.
CCGTGCATTAATAACCGGACGCAATGGCCATTTTCTTCTATCGGCTGCACTGTCGGCACTGTGGACACACCGAAATTCTGTCTCGCCATGAGGCAGAGCGGAGGCTCCAGGCTCACAAGAAGCTCCGCGCCGGTGTCCAGACCGACGAAGCGCTGCTGGATGAATTGGTCCCCAACCTTCTGCCACAAACCCCCTGTCGCCAATGCGGCACGGTGCCGCTGCAGGTTACGGTTCAGCATGACGTCGGCGACTGGTCGGAACAAAAGCGCTGTTTGGCGTGTGGCAGTGTCATCCCACCAGCGCGACTGGCCGTGTTTCCCGACGCAGAAATGTGCACCAGTTGTCAGAGTGCTGTGGAGAAAGGGGAAACGCCGGGCCCACCCGTCTTCTGCCGACGCTGCGGGAGCCCCATGCGGATCGGCACACGTCAGATCGGCGGCCGGACGCGGTACGTGTGGATATGCACCAATGAAACCGGGTGCTCTTACTGGTGCGAGGGCACTCGATGAGCCCCTGCATTCCGCGGAGGGGTGCTCTCCCAACACGTCCACAACTGGCCATTTCAAACCGAGGCAGCCAATTTTTTGACGCAGCCTTCAAGTTTGCAATGCAGATCAAAAAACGTGACAGGCATCGCCTCGATTTCGCTGCGGTGAGAGCGTGGATGAAGAAGAGCGAGGCCGTCAGAGGCGTCGATCACGCGGCTTTTCGCTCGCGGAGCAATTTCGTGCAGGCGTCACACACCATCTCCGGCGTGATCGCCTGCATCAGGCTTTCCGGTGCTCGTCTCGGGTGACGACCTCTGTATTCCACCGCCCGAACCACAACGTGACCAGGCCCATAGGGACCGACGCGTGCGGGGTCCGTCGGCCCGAAAAGCCCAACACAGGGGACACCGAGCGCCGCTGCGAGGTGGAGTGGCCCTGTATCGGCGGAGATCATGAGCGACGCCCGACGGAGAATCGCTGCCATTTGCCGAAGGTCCGTCGGGGGAGCCAGCCGACACGCCTCTCCCGCCCGCGCCATAATTGTTTCCGCCCAGTTCTTTTCAAGCTGGTTCCCCCACAACACAAGGGTCGGCATTGCCAGTGTCGTCTCGAGGAACTTCG
>NZ_JACIYL010001089.1 GCF_014359955.1 Thermogutta sp.
TTGCTGGCTGCCAGTCGGGTCCGTCGGGCACTGCTCGTAGGTGGATTGCCTCCTGCGGAGAGGACCAGGATTCTGGAACTCATTGCCGAGGGGACTCTCGACCTGGTGGTGGGAACTCAGGCCATTATTCAGGATGAAGTCAAGTTTCACCGGCTGGGGCTGGTCGTCATCGATGAACAGCACAAGTTTGGAGTTCGGCAGCGGGCCGCTCTGAAGGGAGCTGGGGAAGAACCCCACTACCTCGTGATGACCGCCACACCCATCCCACGCACCATCGCGATGACGCTTTTTGGCGACCTGGATGTGAGTATTCTGGACGAGGCTCCACCGGGACGAAGACCCGTGCGCACATTTCTGGCCCGTTCCGAACAAAGAGGCCAGTGGTGGGCGTTTTTCCGCCGCAAATTGCAGGAAGGACGGCAGGGATACGTGGTCGTTCCCCTGGTGGAGGAAGATGAAGAGGCCGAAGTGAAAAGCGTCGAGGGAACGTTTCGCGAACTCAGTCAGGGAGAATTGGCAGGATTTCGGCTGGCAGCTATTCATGGCCGAATGACCAGTGAAGAGAAGGAAGAGGTGATGGCGCGCTTTCGACGCGGGGAGATCGACGTGCTCGTTTCTACCGCGGTCATCGAGGTGGGTATCGATGTTCCCAACGCGACTCTGATGACGATTGAGAACGGCGAGCGATTCGGCCTGGCCCAGCTCCATCAACTGCGGGGAAGAGTGAGCCGCGGGCCGGTGCCGGGTTACTGCTGTGTGTTCTCGGATTCCACAGCGCCCGACACCAAACAGCGTCTGGAGGCGTTTTGTCGGACAACTAACGGGTTTGAGTTGGCAGAGATAGACTTTACACTGCGGGGACCTGGAGAGATCCTGGGAACTCGACAACATGGTCTGCCGCCGTTTCGCATCGCGGATCTGGTTCGCGATCGAGAGGTTGTCGAACTGGCTCGTCAGGATGCCTGGGAGCTGATAGCGGCGGACCCCGGGCTAGCCCGTCCCGAACATCGCCGCTTGCGCCGCCTCGTGCTGGCCCGATACGGAAAAAGCATGGCCCTGGCCGACGTGGGGTGAAGGGGCTGCGGTTGTGAGGG
>NZ_JACIYL010000109.1 GCF_014359955.1 Thermogutta sp.
TGCCACGGGGAGGCCCGGTCGTGAACGTCACCGCGGTATTCTGGCAATTACTGGGAGTTCCCCAGGCTGAACAGGTGGAATCGGTCGACCTGTACTGGGGCGCAAGCTGGGTCCGCGTTCCGTGGCTGGTCCTGGTGGTCGCAACGATCGTCGTGGCGGTGGGGGTTGCCGCCTACTACGGGCGTTGGCAGTTTGTCCCATCCCGCAGGTTGCGGATGACTCTCGTTGTCATCAGGACGCTGGCCCTTGCCGCACTTGTGGGCATCCTCCTGCAGCCCACGTTGGTCGTCAAACTTCAGCGCTTGACTCGGCCGGGTCTGTGGCTTGTCATCGACGATACGGAAAGCATGAGCCTGGTCGACCGGACTTCGGAGCCGGGCGAAAACGCCGTTGTTGTCGCGCCAGGTTCGGGCGGAGCTGGAGGGCCATCTCCAACCGCAAATTCTGAACGGCCATTGACCCGGTCCGAACGAGTGCGCGAGGCCTTCGCCCATCTTGATCCCGAGCTGGTGAGGCAGGTGGAGAACGCATTTCGGGTCCGCGTCTTCCGGCTTCACCGAGGAGACGGGCTGGATCCCCTCCCGGTCCATTTGGAGGACTTGGCGCGGCAGGAGCAATGGACCTCCCAGTTTACCGTAGACGGCTCCGTTACCGCCCTGGGAGTCGCCCTGCTCGATCTGAACAGGAAACGCGGGGCGACACCGCTAGCGGGCATTGTGCTTGTCAGCGATTTCAATCAGAACGCAGGAATCGCTCCGGAAACGGTGGCCACGCAGCTTCAAACGCCGCTTTACTGCGTAGGGGTGGGCGATGTCCAGACTCGCGATCTGGCGGTGGACGTGCAACTTCCTCCCATGATGAAAAAAGATGAAAAATCTGTCGTCACTGTGGCCCTGCGACAGGAAGGGTTCACAGGCGAGGAAGTGACGCTGCGGGTGTTCGCCCGACAGACGGAGGAAAGCGAACCGCAGGCTGTGGCGACATCAGGTGGGGCGGGTTCCGCAGATGCCCCGGATTCCACCCAGCCACCGCATTCACCGGCCTCCGCTGGATCCGGCGAACCGAAGAAGGACGCCCCGGTGGGCGAAGTCATCTTTGAAGATGTTGTTACTTTGTCCGGACCGGTTATTCACCGGGAAGTGCCCTACGTTCCCAAGGCGGCCGGCCAGCTCGTTATTACAGCGGAGGTTGCTCCTCTCCCGAAGGAGACGCTCACCGAGAACAACCGGATTGCTCGCCAGACGTACGTCCGAGAATATTATGTCCGCGTCCTTTTCATCGAGGATGAACCCACGTGGGAGTGGCGGTTTATCAAGGAGGTGTTTCATCGCGATCCGCTCGTGGGACCGGAAGGATTTCGCACTTACCTGCGGTCGGCGGATCCGCGCGTTCGGGCGGAGAATCCGTTGTTTTTGCCGACGCTTGCCCTGCCGCGACGCGAGTTCTTCACCTACGATGTGGTCATCATTGGCGACGTCCCGGCCAGCGCCATCAGTCGCTCGATGATGGAAATGATCCGAGAATTCGTCACCGAGATGGGCGGCGGAGTGATTTTCAATGTCGGCCCGCGATTCAGTCCCGGACAATGGACCGACACGCCGCTCAACGATCTTTTGCCGGTTGAAATCGCTCCCCTCACCCGCCTGCGAGAGAGCTCGTTTCAGCCGCAGCGGACTCCGGAAGCCGATCTGTTCGATTTCATGGTCCTGGGACAGAATGCCGAAGAAAATGCCCGAGCGTGGGACAATCTCGGCAAGCTGGTGTGGTATTATCCGGTCATTCGGGTTCGCCCCCTGGCCACTGTGTTGCTTGCTCATCCTCGAGATACCTGCGCCGACGGCCGGACCCCTCAGCCCCTCATCGCCGCGCAAAAAGTGGGCCGTGGTGAAGTCATCTACGTGGGATTCAATGAGTTGTGGCGTCTGCGGCGGAAGTATGGGGATCTTTATTACCGTCAGTTCTGGGGCCAGCTCATCCACCGGCTGGCAATCCAGCATGCCCTGGGGGCAGACAAACGTTTCGTCGTTCGGTCCGACCACAAACAGTACCGCAGCGGTGACGAGGTGCGCCTCTTGGTGGAAGCGTACAACGCAGATTATCGGCCACTCACTGAAGATCAAATACCCGGGGGACAACTGGAGGCCATTCTCCATCTGCCGGCCGGTGCGGGCGGTCAAACGCGGAGGATTCCGCTGACACTCCTTCGGCCCGGGCAGTTTGAAGGCCGCACCACCGTCTTTGCTCCAGGCGAATACCGGCTGGAGGTCCACGATCCGCTCACCCATCGAATGGTGGAGACATCCTTCAGAGTGTCCAGCCAGTCGATAGAAAAACAACAGGCCCGGCGGAACAAGGAGCTTCAGGATCGCCTGGCCAGTCTCACCGGCGGTCAATCGTATGATCTTCCTCAGTTGGCGGAGCTGTTGCGTAACCTGCCCCAACGTCGCGAGAAGGAGATCGAAATCGTTGAAGTGGAACTCTGGAATTCCTGGCTGTTCTTCGTGTTGGTGGTTGGTTGTCTGTTGGCGGAATGGGCCCTCCGGAAATGGCTGTATCTCCGATGAGCGGTGAATTAACTCCTTTGCACCGGCTGTTGCGGCGCATCGCGCGTCACCGTCGCCGGACCCGCTGGTGGATCGCCCTCCTGGGAACGGGAGTCATCTTGTGCGCTGCCATATTGGGCCTGTTCTGTTTCGACTGGTTGCTTCGGCCCGCTCGCGAAGTTCGCCTGGTGGGGCTGGTCGTGGCGGTGGCCGCCGGAGTGCTTGCCTTCATCCGGTATGTACTTCCCTGGCTTCGGTACCGGGAATCAGAACTGGATATCGCTCTTCTGGTGGAAAAGCATCACGGGATCGACAGCGACCTAGTCGCCGCCTTGCAATTTGAACGGCCTGAAGCCGCTCGATGGGGCTCGCTCGAATTGGAGCGGCGCGTCATCCGCCGGGTGGCCGAGCTGGCGCAGCGGCTGCCGCTCGTTCGGGACGTACCGCGAACACCTCTGCGTCGTCGGGTGATCGCCGCAGTTTGTGGGATGACGCTTCTGGCGTTTCTGTGGATACTTTTCCCGGAACACGTCCGCACCTTTACCCGTCGGCTTTTGCTGGAGGAAACGCCCTATCCCACCGCCACCCGGTTGGTTGCTGTGTACATCAACGGCGAGGCCGTGCCCTGGACAGAGTCAGAGCCCATCATCCGCTGCGCTGCCGGGCAACCTGTCACCATCGCCGTGGTGGCGAGGGGATATCTGCCGTCCACGGGAAAATTGATTCTCCGTTCTTCGAAGAATGATCATCGCACCGTCGAACAGGACCTTCCACATGCGATTCCGAAGGAAAGCACCGGTGATACGGATGATCATGCCGGAGGGCCAGCGGGGGAGGTGTATCGGGCGGAGCTTCCGGTGCTTCAGGAGACCGTGCACCTTCGCATCCTGCTGGGTGATGCGGCGACAAACTGGCTGACTCTCGCGTGTCTTAACCCCCCGGCGGTGATTCTGGTGGGTTACGTCGAAGATCCCAGGAATGACAGCGCTCCGGCCCTGATGCAGGGGGTGACGCAGCTTACAGTCACGGAAGGAGCGCGGGTCACATTGGGTGTTGCGTCCGATCGGCCGCTCCGCAGGGTTGTGGCACGCATGGATCGTCTGCAAAGGCCCCTGGAAAAACGCTGGCCTGCCTCGGTCCCTCAGCCGCCCGACACATCCACCCAACTCCTCACGTCAACAGCAGGAAACGGGACCTCAGGAAAGTCCGCCGAGCTGTGGTGGCTGGATCCAGAAGGCCTGCCCCTTTCCGAGCTGGCCACGCCGCAGCACATTATTTTCGAGATCACAGACGAGAATAATCTCACTGTTGATCCGCCGCTGGAGGCCACCCTCCTGGTTCGGCCGGACTACCCGCCGCAGGTGACGGCGCGGACGCTCACCAAGTTTGTCCTCCCCACGGCAAAACCCACTTTGGTGTGCCAGGTCAGAGATGACCTCGGCATTGAGAAGGTGACCGTTCAGGCCCAGGTGATTCATCCCGACGGGAATTCCGAACCGCCCGTCGTCTGGACCATGTGGGAGAAAAGCGCAGACCGGGTCAAAGTGCTCGATGAAAAATGGAAGATAGATCTCGGCCGCCTATCCTGTGGCAAAGGAGATCGCGTGGAACTTGTGGTCTCCGCCACCGATATTCGCAGGCCGGGCCGGGAAGGAGCGGTCAGTTCCTCCGAGCCGATAACCCTGGAGGTCACCGATCTGGCGGGAATCCTGGCGATCATGAGCGAAATCGACCGCCAGTCCGCGGAAGAATTGCGGGAAATGATCGACAAACAGCTCGACGTAGGAGGTGGGCCGTGATGCACGCAGGCTTTTTCTACCGTTGTCCGGCCGGAGCCAGTCGCCGGCAA
The DNA here is from genome assembly GCF_014359955.1 of Thermogutta sp. Classification (GTDB taxonomy): domain Bacteria; phylum Planctomycetota; class Planctomycetia; order Pirellulales; family Thermoguttaceae; genus Thermogutta. The sequence continues at coordinate 4,393 of NZ_JACIYL010000109.1, forward strand.
GCACGCGGCCGACGAGTGACCGGTCAGACATGCGTGGTTCGGACGGTCGCGTTACTGGTGTTCCTCGCAGCGATGGGCGGGACCGCGTGCCACGGCCTGGGTCAGTCACCTGGTCAACTCCAAGCGGGGACAACTTCGCCATCGAGCGGCGAGCCTGCTCCGGTGCCTTCGGCATCGCTGCCCGACCCGGCTTATCAGCAGACGGTTCAGCAGCAGGTCCGCGAGATGGCCCGGCGACTCGTCAACGAGCAGATCACCCTCCAGATGACGCAGCTTGAAGAAAATGGACTGACCGAGCTGCCGCTTTACGGTGAACTGAAAGAGATGCAACAGCATCTCGACGAGCTTGTGGACCAGCATATGAAGGAGGTCCTCAGCATCCTCACGCGGATGATGGAGTCGCCTGCCGAGTCGCGTTTAAAGCTCCTGGAGGTCGCGCGGGAAAAGAGCCGCCTGGTCCTGGCCCAGCTTATGCTGGAACGGCAACGGGTCCTGCGCCGGTTGCGGCTGGCGGAAATCGAAGAGCTGGCCAGGCAGCTCATTACGCGGGAACAGAAGGTTCGCGAGCGCACCGAACTGCTACCTGCTCAGCCGTCCGCCCAGCAGGCTGTGCAGGCCCTGTCCGTCCGCGAAGACCAGCGCGACGTCAACACTCTTTACATGCAGGTCAAGCAATTCTTGAACGATATCGTCGCGTGGGGTGGTCCGGTGGGGCGTACCGCCGACCTGGCCCTCCGGGCCTTGCAGGAAGATCAGGTGGATCGACTGTTTGCTGAGTCTCTGCAGGCTCTTACCGAGGGCCGATTTTCTGAGGCGATGGCGAAAGAAGACCAGATCATCGCGGCCCTGGAAAAGCTGCTGACGCAGATTGAGACATTGCGAGGTGACTTCAACCGGGAAAATCCCGATGCGGTTCAGAAAGCGCTGGAGGAGCTTGCCCGACGTCAGGAGGAACTGCGGCAGCGGACGCTCCAGGCCGACGCCCCGGAAACTTTTGAGGAGCTTACCAGGGAGCAATTGGAACTCCGCAACGCCATTACGGAAGCGGCCAAGAAACTGACACCTCAGACACCCCCGGCCCTCAGCGATGCCGCGGAAGCCGCATCTCGTGCCGCCGAGGAGCTTTTCCAGAATCAGGGAGAAGCGGCCGCCGAAGAGCAGCAGCAGGTTCTGGAAAATCTTGCCCGGGCCCAATCCCAGTTGCAACAGCAGGCCGCCACGCCCGAGAGCACGGCTGATCTTCTCGATGTGACCACTGCCCGGCAAAAGGAGGCCGACCTCCTGGCGGCCAGGGAGGCTCTCCGGCAGCTCCGCGAAGAGCAATCGCATGCCAGCGAGAAGGCCGCAAAAAACCAACTCCAATCGGCGGCCCAGGCCGAGCAGAAAATCGCAAGCGGCGTCGCGGAAGTGCCCAGGGACAAACAACTCCCCCAAGAGGTCGTTTCGGCAATCAATCAGGCAGCGCAGACGGTCCAAAAAGTGGGCGAAAAACTCGCCGAATTAGCGGCGCCACCAACACAACGTCCAATCCAGGAGAACACTTCCTCTCCCCAGGCGGAGACGGCTTCCTCCAGCCAGAACGCGCCGAGGCCACCGAACCAGCCGGAACGGCCAACTTCCCCGGAGACAGCCCAGTCCGCTCAAACCGTGCAATCGACACCCTCTTCGCCGGAATCGGCTGCCAGTCAGCTCACCCGGCAGGCGGAACAGGCCCTCGATGAAGCCCTTTCGGCGGTGGAGATGGCCCTGGCCGACGCGCAGCGTCAACGACTGGCGGCGGAGCTTGTGGAAAACGCTCGTGCGGCATGGCAGCGGCCCACGGACAGTGCCCCACAGTGGCAAGCCGCCCAAAAGACGGCCCAACAACTCCAGGAAGTCACCGCTCAGCAACTGGCACAGGCCCGCCAGGCCCGACAGGCGGTGGAGGAGTACCTGCCGTCCCTGTCGCAGACGGAGCAACTCGCCCATCAACTGGAGAACGTCCAGCGGGCACAGCGGCAGGTGATCGAGGCGGCCGCCCATCAGCAGGAAGCCGCAGGCCATCCCGAGGTGGCGGCAGCTCTCCGGCAAGCAGCGTCTCCGGAACAGGCCCTGGAGGTGCTGCGCGAAGCTGCTCGCTCAACGGCGCCCCAGGAAACTCCACCATCAGAACGCAGCGAAAAGCAGCAGCAGGTGACGGCGGCGATCGAGCAGGCCCAAAAGGCGCTCGCGGACGTGGATGTGGGGACCCCCGAGGATGCCCGCCGCGAAGCTACCCAGGCTGCCCAGGCCCTCCAGAAAGCCCGGGAACTCTCCCGGCAGGCAGAGCAACCTGCGGAATCGAACAGCCCGGAGAGTCAATCTGCGAGCGATTCGCTTCCTCGGGCTGTCACCCAGGAATTGGCTTCTGCCGCGGAACACCTCCATGCACTGGCCCAGCAGTTGTCTTCCCAGAGTCGTCCGCCTTTTGCGGCCCATGGAGAATCGGCAGAACGCCTGGCAAATGTGGCGATTCCCGTTCATCCAGAAGCGACATCACAATTGCACGCAGCGGAAAATTCAGCTCGGGGGGTTCTGCAATCCCCCAATCCAGAAGCGGTACCACCCGCCCAGGAAGCGACCGGGCAGGCCTTTGCCGGTGCGCTGTCCGCACTTGCAGAACGGGAGCGTCAGCTTGCCGCTGCGCTGCAGGCCGCTCAGCAACTTCCCCAGATGATGAATTCGGTTCCCCAGCAGATAATGAATGAGTCAACGGCCTCTTCGTCCGAACAAACTACGCCCGCCGACGCGGTCGCCGCCGCCCTGGCAGCACTTCAAAATCTGGCGGCGCAGGCGGCCTCGGGACGGGAGCAGTCGCAGGGATCCCAACCCGTAACCAGCCAAACCGCCCAGACGACGAGCCAGTCTTCTCCCCAGGGTCAGGGTGGAGCGGCCCGGCAGGGCGAGCAGGTACAGAACCAAAATCCTGCGCCGTCGCCTTTGAAGGAGGGGAAGGTGGCGCAGACGGACAGTCGCACCGGGGTGGCCGCCCAACTTCCCGTCACCCCGGAAGGCAATGCCAATTCCGCCCAGACGTGGCTTTTGCAACTACCACCGGAAATCCGTGAGGCGCTGCGAGCGGGGATGAACGCGCCGGTTCCCAAAGGATACGAAGACCGCTTACGGAGGTACTTCCAAAATGCGGAGTGATCCCATGTCCTTAGAAATTTCCACCAGCGATGCGGCAGCCGTCGAACGCTGCCACCAGGCTTATTTGCGCATTCGGGAAGAGCTGGCCAAGGTGATCGTGGGCCAGCAACGGGTGATCGAAGAGGTCCTCATCGCCATCCTGGCCCGCGGACACGCACTTCTGGAGGGCGTGCCCGGCCTGGCCAAAACTCTGCTGGTCAGTTCGCTGGCTCAGGCGACTCATCTCAGCTTCAAGCGAATCCAGTTCACGCCCGACCTCATGCCCAGCGACGTGACCGGGACGGATGTCATCCAGGAGGACCCCAAAACCGGAGAACGGGGCTACAAATTCCTTCCCGGACCCATTTTCGCCAACATGATCCTGGCGGACGAGATCAATCGAACCCCGCCCAAAACTCAGGCGGCCATGCTGGAGGCCATGCAGGAACGCCAGGTGACGGCCGGGGGACGCGTCTATCCGCTTCCGGATCCCTTCTTTGTCCTGGCCACTCAAAATCCCCTGGAACAGGAAGGGACCTATCCGTTGCCGGAGGCCCAACTCGATCGCTTCCTCCTCTACATCAAGGTCGATTATCCCTCGGCAGAGGAAGAATGGGAAATCGCCCGCCGCGTAACGAGCGGACAGCAGGGGACCATTGAACCGCTCATGACGGGCGAGGAACTCATTGAATTCCAGAAACTGGTTACCCGGATTCCCATTTCCGATCAGGTTTTGGGATACGCCTGGGCCCTCGTCCGGGCCTCGCGACCCGGCTCCGACGAAAGTCCCGACTTCGTCACCCGCTGGGTGGCCTGGGGGGCGGGACCACGCGGCCTGCTCACGCTGTTGACCTGCGCCAAGGCCCGGGCCGTCTTGCACGGGCGGTACCACGCCACCATCGGCGATGTCCAGGCCGTTCTCAAACCGGCTCTCCGACACCGCATCGCGGGAAACTACGCCGCCCAGGCCAACAATCTCACCAGCGATCGGCTTATTGAAATGCTGATGGAGGCCGTACCCCCCGACGCCAAATATGAGAAACCATCTCCGCGGGCGATCCGGGATCGTGTGCAGACGTGATCGCCTGACTCCCTATTCCTTTCAGAAACC
>NZ_JACIYL010001090.1 GCF_014359955.1 Thermogutta sp.
GAGCCGGGGCAAGTAGCCAAGCACGGCCTGAGTGTAGGGCAGAACAAACTGTCGGTAGTGTTGCGGCGCCAGACATCCCGCCCAGCTATCGAAGAGTTGAACGGCCTGCACTCCAGCGTCGACCTGGCCCTTCAGATAGCGTCCCACGGATGGAACGAGACGCTCCATGAGTTCCCGCCAGGCCTGAGGGCAGGCAAACAGAAAACGTTTGGTGCGTTCGAAGGAGCGCGACGTACGGCCCTCGATAGCGTAAGCGGCCAGTGTGAAAGGCGCCCCTGCAAAGCCAATCAAAGGAATTTCGGCCGGGAGATTGGCCCTGGCCAGGCGGACTGCCTGGAAGACATAGTCCAGGGCGTTGAGATCTTCCTCCTGTATTTCGCGGACGGATTCCACATCCTCGGGTTGTCGCAACGGATTGCGGATGATGGGACCTTCGTCCGGGCCGAAGCGAAGGTCGAAGCCCATCGGCTCCAGGATCGGTAAAAGATCAGCGAACAGGATCGCCGCGTCCACACCAAGCCGAGCCACCGTATTCACCGTGATCTCCGCAGCCAACTCCGGAGAACGGCACAGCTCAAGAAAGGAGACCTTTTCCCGGAGTTGGCGATACTCCGGCAAATACCGGCCAGCCTGCCTCATCAACCAGATGGGGACGCGCTCGACCGGCTCGCGGCGGGCGGCCTTCATGAAATTGCTCTCTTCCCAGGGAAATGCTGCCATACCCCTTGTTCTCGTTACGGCTTGCTGTGTGGTTGACGATTCCCTCGTAAAATCGCATTCATCGTAACCGGCTGTGATGAGATTTTCTACCTTGCCTGAGCTTTCCCAATCACGGGAGAAAGTGGTCTGAATGATAGCCGAACTATTAACAAAAAAGAATCGCCCGAAGACTTGGGCGTCCTCGGGCGATTCGTGACTCACGTGGTGACGGTCACTTGCAACAGGACCGGCCTAATTGATTCAGGCGTTCGGAGCCTGGGGCAGCGGGGCCGGAGCGGTCGGCTTCTCGGCTTTCTTGGGAGCAGGCTGTTCAGCCGGAGCAGCCTCGACGCCGCAGCCGCACTCGCTCACGACACAGGCATGCTTCTCGCAACCAAGGA
>NZ_JACIYL010001091.1 GCF_014359955.1 Thermogutta sp.
GTGCTAAAGCACCGCACTCCATAAGTCGCGTGCACATTCCCCTGGTTAATCGGTAGGGGCATTTCATGAATGGCCCCTACGTCAGAATATGCGTGCCTTCGGAGGGACCTGCCTGTCACGTCCGTCTTCCGGAGGGACCCGCTTGTCGGGTCCGCCTTTCCAACGCTGGATTATCCATTGCCTTTCCTCGGGCACGACGAGCGTGCCCCTCCAGAGGACGCCGTGGAAGGCGTCCCTCCAATATGCGCAAATTACGCCCCGGCCGGGGAACGCCGTGCTCACCCTCGCCCCCTTTCTCGCCCCTTCGAAAATTGCCCTGGACACCGCTGCACGCCTGCCGGTAAATTGCACTGCCAGTTCTTGCCGGCAATTTTGTCGCACGTGCGAAATTCAAGGAGGACTTTCGCGATGTTGCGTGCCGTACGGCTTTTGATCGTTGTGTGGTGTGTGGCCCTCTTCGGGTGGATTCCCTCCTTCGCTGCGGATGAACCATCTCCCACGCCTGCTGTACCCACGCCGACCCTGGCCGCCGGAACACCCACGCCCGCCGTCGGACAGCCGACACCGAGCGTGACGACCGGCCCTGCTCGCGTGGAGGACGTCACCACCGGAGAGGTTCCCGACAAAACGCCGACCGTGGAAAGCGACGCTCAGCGAATCCAACTCGAATTGGGAACCGACGACACCCCCCACGATTCCCCTGCCCCTGAACCGGAATTGCGAGTTCGCCATGAGCCCGTCGTCCCTGATGGTTCGCCAAGCAGCGGCTCTGCCGGGGACTCCCCCGCCGAAGAGCAGCCCCACGCCCAGGTCGATCCGCGAACGACCCCTGTGGAGATCTCGCCTGAACCCGCCGCCTTCAACGGAGTGACACCCGGCCAAACGACAACGGCGGAATTGCTGAAGCAGTGGGGCCAGCCCACCGACGTGAAGCAGACCCCTCAGGAAACCCGGTATCTGTTCCAGATGCCGCCTTTCCAGCAGGTCGAGGTGCTTGTCCGTGATGAGAAGGTGCGGTCGATTGTCGTGCGGTTGGAGAAGAGCTATCCGGCCAATCTGGTGGCCCAGCACCTTGAACTGGCGGCCATCCGCCCGGTG
>NZ_JACIYL010001092.1 GCF_014359955.1 Thermogutta sp.
TTTGATGGGTGATGAAGCTCGACCGTATTCAGCGGGCTCCCAGGGCCCGCTGAATGTTTGTGCCGGGAAACAGCCCTCAGCGGCAGTCAAACGGCTATTGCGCCACTGGAGCGGGCGAGGTGTCCTCACACACTGCGGCTGATTCTCCGTGGATGACTTGTTCTATCTCGAATCCCAGCGCCGCGATCATTCGGTAATCTTCTTCCGGCGGTTGACCTTTTGTCGTGAGGTAGTCACCCACGAAGATGGAATTCGCGACAAACAACCCCAGGGGTTGAAGCGGGCCGAGGTGGACCTCTCTCCCGGCCGCAATCCGCAGGTCTGAAGTGGGCGTCGCGAAACGAATGAGAGAGAGAACTTTCAGGCAGTGAAGGGGTGACGGGGCTGGCCGACCTTCCAGTGGCGTGCCGGCAATCGGGATAAGAAAGTTAATCGGCACGGATTCGGGCCGGAGTTCCCCCAGCGCCAGGATGAAGTCGATAAGGTCGTCCTCGCCTTCGCCCATCCCAATGATTCCACCACAGCACAACTCGAGGCCCGCCTGCCGAGCGGCCTTGAGTGTGGCCAGCCTGTCTTCGTACGTATGAGTCGAACAGATCTCCCTGTAAAAGCGGCGACCTGTGTTCAAATTGTGATTGACCCGGTCCAGCCCCGCCTTCTTGAGGGCTTCCGCCTGAGCCAACGTTAACAGCCCCGGCGAGAGACAGACTTTCAACGGGAAACGCTCTTTGATCCGGCTGATTGTCTGACAGAGCCTTTCCATCTCGCGCGGATTCGGAGATCGTCCGGCGATCGCGATACAGTACGTCGAGGCCTTTCTTTCCACAGCGGCCGCTGCGCCTGCGAGGATAACGTCCTCGTCCAGCAGGGGATACTTCGCAATGCTGGCGGTTGAAATTTTCGACTGAGAGCAGTAGGCACAATCCTCGCCGCAGAGGCCACTTTTCGCATTGATGAGCATATTCAGCCGCATTTTCATGCCGTGAAAATGCCGACGAACGCGGTACGCTGCCGCCAGAATTTCGAGAATCGCCGTGTCGGGGGCCTGCAGGATTGCCCGCACTTCCTCCACCGTCAAACGGCGGCCAGCGATGATC
>NZ_JACIYL010001093.1 GCF_014359955.1 Thermogutta sp.
GGCAATTCGTGAATTGCCCCTACCGTGTAGTCAGCGATATTTAGACCTGACAAACACATCCCTCCGGCTTACCCTTCTTGAGACCTTGCCGAGCTTCACGCGCCTTGGAGGGGGAGACAAAGCGGGGATGACTCAGCGCCGATGCGGGTTTCAATCGCTGGACAATCAGCGTCGGGCCGGACTTCGTCTTTTGGCTTCACACGAAGACGACCAGAGGGGGCCTGCTCAGGCGATATCGAACGGAAAGGCGAGGACCTCTCGCAAAGACTGCGCCCCGGTACGCAGCATGACGACGCGGTCAAATCCCAGGGCCACGCCGACGCACGGCGGTAACCCATGTTCCATCGCGCGAAGGAGGCGGCTCTCCTCAGGGAGGGGGCTTTTTCCATCGCTGATCCGCTGGACGTTGGTGGCGCGAATCCGTCTCCGCAGTTCCTCGGGGTCGCGCAGTTCGTGGTACCCGTTGGCCAGCTCCACGCCACGGAAAAACAGTTCGAAACGTTCGGCTACCGGTAGAGGGTCGGCCCGCACGACAGCCAGCGCCGCCTGACTGGGTGGATAGTCACATACGATGACGGGGCGATTGTGTCCCAACCGGGGCTGGACGCACTCCGACCACAGCAGATCGAGCCAGCCGTCGCGGTCATCGACGGTCAAAGAGTCGGGCCAGGCGATGCCGAGAAAGCGGGCAACGCCCTGAAGCTGCGATCCGCTGGCCTGCAGAGGGGAAATTCCCACAGCGTCCTGGAAAACCTCGCTGTAGGTGCAAATGGTGGGGCGTCCGGTTTTCAAAATTCTTTCGGCCAAGTCGGCGAGAAGCTCCATCCCAGATTGATAATCGTCGCCGACGCGATACCACTCCACGATGGTGAATTCGGGATTGTGCTGGTGACCGCTCTCCCCGCGTCGAAACGCCCGGGTGATCTGATAGATGGCCCCTGGCCCGCCACTGGCGAGAAGCCGCTTCATGCCGAATTCCGGTGAAGTTTGCAGAAAGTAGCGCGGCGTGTTGGGCCTGACCTCTTCCGGGCGTTCGACATCGCACACCCAAAAAGGATCGAGATGGCGATCGACCACCGTATCCTGCGAA
>NZ_JACIYL010001094.1 GCF_014359955.1 Thermogutta sp.
GTTATCCCTCACCCGGTTACTACCCACCACCGACGGCACCCGCAAGCAGCGAGGACACGGGGATGTCCGTGGCAGCGCTCGTTTTGGGCCTGTTTGGCCTGATTGCGTGGTGCTGCCCGCTCATAGGCTTTCCCGTGGGACTGCTTGCCCTGATATTCGGGATTATCGGAGCAGGCCGGGGTGGGCGGGGTATGGCGGCGGCCGGAATCGTCCTGGGTATCAGTACCCTGGTGCTCAGCGGCATCAATGCCTTTCTCGGCGTCATGTTTGAGATGGCCCAGCAAATGCCGATGTGATCAATTCTCGGTGGTACCGCTTGGTTCCCGCAGGTCCCATGCATTAAGCCATTTGGTTTTCACCGGCACCAGCCCGAGTTCGAGCAAGCGCTCATGGAAATGGTACATGTGGCCGGCGCCGTAGAAAATGGCAATCCGGCAGTGTCCCTCAGCGATCTGCTCGCGAAGGACCTCCAGCACTTTCTCATTTCGGCCGGAGATCAGAGTGGATCCCTGGGGACCCTCGATGGCACGGATTTGCCCCTCCACGTCTTCTGCCAGTTGCTCGGCAAATAGCCGTTTCATCTCCAGTTGCCGGTCCTTACTGAACAGGGCTCTCAAAAAGTCCAGGTCATTGCTCCCGGATTGCCTGGTCTGACTCCGCGCGAATTCGTACCCGAACGCCCGAAAGAACATCGTCCACAGGTTTTCACCTTTTTCTTCCATCGAGCGGGTGAATTCCTCGGGGGACATATCCGCATGCACGAAATTGGGACGCTGATAGTCGATGGCGTCAAGCTGAAAGACCAGCCCGAGAAAGTCTGTCATGGACCTTTGGATGACGGACACGGGATGAGCGGAGCGGGTCCCCGGCGTCACACGCGTTCCCTCTGGGGCCACCAGTTCATAGAGGACCACATCGTATTGGCGCAACCGCTTGTTCAGCTCTTCATAATAGCTCCGTTCCGCGATGTGAATCATGCTGCGCCGACAGCCGTGTTCCGGCAAATGTGGTGGCCGGGCTCGACCCCGGCGAAGTCTTCGTCCATCGCAATGTCGCCAATGTCGTGCATTCCTCGGACA
>NZ_JACIYL010001095.1 GCF_014359955.1 Thermogutta sp.
CCGCGTGACACCTCAGGCCGATGTCCTGCCGAAACCGCCGAGCAAGAAGTGATCGCTGTGCGTTCGCGCGTCTGCGGCCTGAATCGGAAATCCGCTCGAACAGGCGGTGACGGAGAAACGCTGCGGATAATCCGGTGAAAAAACGTCCCCGGCAAGCAGGTCCCGGCGACGGAAAGTCCGAAGGGGTGCGCCTGTTGGGCTCGAAGAAGGTGAGTGGAATACGCAGGCGCGTAAACGCCGTGTAAATGGAGATCCGTCGGTGCCCGCGTGTGGTGTGACAGCGGCTACCGCCATCAATTTTGCTGCGCCTGTCGTTGGGCCCGCCGGGGTCGGTTCTCCGCTTTCTGAGCTTTGCCAGCCGGTTCCGGCGTGTGCGGAGTAGGCATCGGGGCGTGGATTTCTGCCCGCCATTTCTTCAGCAGCTCGTGAAGTTCGGCAGCTTTCTGGGGATTCTGCGAGGCCAGATTCTTTTCCTCGCCGATGTCCTCGCGGAGGTTGTACAGCTCCAGATGGCCATCTTCGAAAAACTCGAGGAGCTTCCAGTCCCCCAGCCGGATAGCCCCGACAGGTGTTGTCCGCCAGGTGCCCTGACTGGCTCCCAGATAGCCGGGGAAATGCCAGAACAGCGGTCTTTCCGGGAACGGGGCTTTGTCCCCCTGCGTCAGCAACGGCACAAGGCTCACGCCGTCAAGCACGTAATTGGCGGGCGGGTTTGCGCCGGCCAGTTCGAGGAGCGTTGGATAAATATCGACGCTGTGGATCGGCACGTGACATACCGTTCCTGACGGAATGTGACCTGGCCAGCGGAAAATGAACGGGACGCGGATCCCTCCCTCGTAAAGCATGCCTTTTCCGCCGCGGAGGGGTGCGTTATCCGTGATGCTTCCCGCCTGAATTCCGAGCCGTTCGTACCCGCCCACTCCCCCGTTGTCGCTCGTGAAGATGACGAGGGTATTCTCGTCCAGTCCGAGTTCTTTCAGCGTGGCCAGGATCCGCCCCACGCTTTCATCGACGCTGGCGATCATTGCGGCATACACGGGGCTGTGATGGCCGCCTGCTGGAGGCTTTCCCTCAAA
>NZ_JACIYL010001096.1 GCF_014359955.1 Thermogutta sp.
GCCCGGGCATTTACGCCCGGGCGAAGCGCGTGTTAGACGCTCTTTTTGCAAAAATGAGGCAGTCGGGAGACTGACTGCACAACTCGTCAGCCGAGAGTCTGCCGAAAGTCTTACTGTTCCTCTTTGTCTTTGACTCGAAAGTCATAATTCGGATTGCGAATATCAAAGTCCATGTCCGTGAAGCCATTGTTGAGCTTGATATTCAGGTAAGTGTACTCCTCGATAAGCTGCGGTGGGCCATTCGGCTCCGTTGGCCAGTCGTACGATTCATAACGGATCGGGAGGTTGTATTCGGTGTCCACATAGATGCGAGCGAGATGGAAGCGGAAGTTACGCCGCGGAACCGGATGCACCACCTGAATGCATGTACAGGTGCGATCGTTAATTTTTGCGCCTTCAAAAAACTTGACTTCACACTCCCCATATTTCATATCCTGTTCACCCACCTCAATCAGCCGGCGAACCAGATTGAGGATCCCGATTTCTGTGATAGGATACCGACTATTTTGCATGGCGATCGGCCCTGTGGGATCAAGCGAGACCGTGCCGATGAGCTTGTTCCGGATCCCTGCGGGATGGGCCCACATCTTGCCTCCGTTGGCGCCTTCCACATAGATCACTTCCTGTCCCTTTACCGAGGCCGGTTCCAGGAAATACATGTAAACACTGAACGGCTTATGCCGGATTTTGACGAACGCATACTCGGGATCGTTCAACTTTCCGTCAATCCGCTCGCGTTTGACCATGATCGCGGAGTAATCTTGAATTTTCTGTATATCCTGGAGCCCCTGATAAGCCCAGCGGATGGCAGGCATCAGGGGGTGTTCTACGACCGCGTTTTCCTGGGGAGCAGATCGATCGGCAATCCTTAATTGGCCCTGTGCGCCCGCCGGTTGCCTCGACGGATCATTCGCCTGCTGGGCTACCAGGCCGCTGGAAAAACTGATCCCGGCGATAACCGCGACCAGAGGACAGGAGGAGAAAAGAAATCGTTTCAGTGACATCCGATTGCCTCCACTTCAACACATGGGTCGTGTTGTTATCCTTACCAAAATAGAAGTCTTAGGA
>NZ_JACIYL010001097.1 GCF_014359955.1 Thermogutta sp.
GTTGGCCAAGAAGGAAGACACCCAGCAAAATCCCGTGTGGGTGAAACTGGCACAGCGCCGGGTGCCGATGGGAGAAAAACTGCAGTTTGAGGTAGGCGCCGGGGACCCGCTGGGAGAGCCGATACCGGGAGTTACGTGGAAGGTGACCGTCATGACGCCTGGCAAAAGGAAGATCCCGGTCACGCTCCAGCCCCGTCAGCAAAGCTGGATGGGGGAATTCCAGCAAACCTTGGAAGCCGGCGACTACCAGCTCGAAGTGCAGGCCTTCCAGGGGAGCCACCTGATCGGTCGGGAGACCGCCCGCTTTCTGGTTATGAAGCGTGATCTTGAGATGGATCAGCCCGCCGCCGATATAGCACTGCTAACGGCGCTCGCCAAGACATCCGGTGGCGAATGTGTTACTGCGGAAGATTTTCCGCGGATTATCAAAGAAATTGAAAAAAGGACCCAATCGCTCGAAGTGCCCGTCGCCACCCGGCGCAGTCTGTGGGATACCTGGCCCACGCTCCTGCTTTTTGCTTTGCTCAATACACTGGAATGGTATCTGAGAAAGCGTTGGGGCCTCGTGTGAAGCGGTCCGGCCGGTGTCGTCCCGATCGTTTTCGATGCCATTTTGCGGCGCGACACCTGGGTTGGTCCCACCTGTCGAAATATTTGTACAAAGTGAATCGTGTGACGGGCTCCGGGAACGGCCGTTGATGCAGCGAGTAAGGAGTTTTCATGACACGTGTGGATGACACGGCTCAATCGTTTGCCGGGATCAGAGTCGTGTTGCTGGGACGTCCAGCCGCGATGACTTTCCGGGAGTTCCGTCGAGAGGTGACAGCAAGGGGATTGATGCTGGCATCATCGTCTGAGGAACCCGCGGATTGGATCGTCATCGGCGAACAATCGCTGTTTTCAGTCGAGGAGGGCGAACTCCAGAAGCTAGCGGAAGAGCTTGCTCAGAAGCAGAGTGGACGGCATGCGGAGATCCTCTGGGAGTCGGAATTCTGGCGAAGACTGGGACTGGTGGAACAATCGCCGGGCGTGCGCGGTCTGTACACGCCGGGTTTGATTGCCCGGCTGG
>NZ_JACIYL010001098.1 GCF_014359955.1 Thermogutta sp.
AGGATATCGGGGAAAATCACAATCTGGCTGACAAGTATCCGGAACGCGTTGCCGCCCTCCGCATCAAACTCGAAAAGTACCTGGCGGACACCGAAGCGGTTATTCCGCGGCAGAACCCTGATTACCGAGGCGAGGCCGCCAAGGACCCGCTTCTCGGCTGGAAGGCCCGCAACTGCCAGGCCGAAATCCGGGAGGGAAAGCTCCATTTGACGGCCACGGCCGCTTCGCCATTTCTGGGGTATGCAGTGGGACAGCAGCGCGGCCCGTTGCAGGTCGCGTTTCACCTCAAAGTGCTGCGAACCGCCACCGACTCTCAAGGAAAACTTTCCGGCAAGGTGGAATGGCTTCCTCCCTCCGGAGAACGGCCGGCTCCCGTGCCATATGAGATGACCTCCGCTGGCCCACAAACGGTGGTCGTGGAAGTTCCGTGGACAAAACCCATCGGTATTGTGCGAATCTACCTGCCGGAGGGCTGTCGGGAAGCCGAGGTGGAGTGGATCGAACTCACCGGGCCAGGTCAGAAAAAGCGCTTCGACTTCTGATCTGTCCGCAAAAAGGATTCCACGGCAGAACCGCGCCGATCAGTGTGAATTGACCCTGGCGGCATCGTGCGCGAGCATCCCGCCGGAGAGGGCTTCCTGCAATCGGGCGTCGAGGACGGGCAAAAGGACCGCCGCGAATCGGAGAGCCGGACTTTGATGGGGTAATTGCCCCAGGGGCGACTCGGCCACCAGGTAAAGTTTGACGAGCGGACGGCGTCCGCCGTACATCCATCGCGGAAAACGAGGTGCCCGCCAACCGCGGCCGTCACTCCAGCTCCAGAACACGCGCAGCCGCGTCACCCCGGTGGGCTCGCTTTTGGTGAAAACGGCGGTCATGAACTCCGCCTGGCGGGTCGGTCCCCCTGACTCCTGCGCAGAATAGCTGACGGTGAATGGTTGCGGAGACGTTTCCATCACGAATCCGGCCCCGGGATAGCAGGCGTCCGGAGTGTGGACCGCAATATCACGGGACCACCCGGCAAGAAGATAGACCGTTACCGAATCCCCCTGCGTTTGATC
>NZ_JACIYL010001099.1 GCF_014359955.1 Thermogutta sp.
CAGATAACTGTCGGCAGTGGCCCCCCGGCCCAAATGGCGAACGATCTGGTGCTGGTCATCGATTTGCTCACCTTCCTCGTAGATGTGTTCTTCGGAATGGCTTTTCCGTTTTGCGGTCTCCCGTCGCTGCCGTTCCTGCTCGATCCGCGCCAGTACCTCGCGGGCCGATGGACGCTTCTTAGCGTCTTCCTGCAAACAGTCACTGAAAAGTCGCTGGAGGAACTTGGCATCGTCCTCAGGGATGTCGGTGCGCTGCGAGGTTAATGGAGGAAACGCTGGCACGTCTTTGGTCACATCCGGCTCAAAGCCCGTGACCCAGAAAAAAAGCGACGCTGCCAGGCTGTAAACGTCGCTCGTCGGTTCCGCCAACTCCAGTGCCAATTTGCATTCCGGCGCGCGATACTGGCAATCGGGATCGAGCTTCATCTCCTCAGCTTTGCTGGCTATCGTCTCTTGGTGTTGAATGCGGGCGATCACAAAATCCGTAAAAATCACCCACGGGCTATGGTCACGTTCCTCGACAACAATACGATCCGGGGAAAGCGCGCGATGGACCACCCCCTCCTGATGAACGTTGGCCAGAGAGCGGAATGCTGATTCAACCACTGGCAAAATTTCTTTGGCCGTTGGCACAGCGGCGGACCGGTGCGACCGCAGTGAGTCACCCTCGACCGGACAGATTGGGATCACCCAAAAGGTCCCGTCCTCCCAGGAGAAGTAATGCTCGACGCGAGGTGCCACTGCTTTTTCGCCCAGCCGCTTAAGTACCTCATATTCACGCAGAAGGGTTCGTTCGAGTTGCAAGAACTTGTCCACATCCCCCGTTTCCGGCCGGCGGACGAGCTTCAATAGACGCTCACTCCCATCCGCATGCCGCGCTCGCAGGGTACGAACGGGCCCCCTTTCATCGAGCATCTCAAGGACCTCATAATCGCCGATTCGCTTCGGAACGCGCGGCCTGTTTGGCAACTCTGTAAGACACCGGATAATCTCCCCATGAAAAGCTTTGACGGAGGTGGGGCCAGCCTGCTGCTCATCCGCCTGACGCAGCCGCTCT
>NZ_JACIYL010000011.1 GCF_014359955.1 Thermogutta sp.
ATATTGGGAGCCCTATTTGGACAACCAGTGGGAAGCGGTTAAGGATCTCATTCTCTAGTTCCAGGCCTGGCACGCCCGTCGCTCCACGCTCTAGGGTTTTTCCCGACTTCCGATCAAATTCCACTTGCCTTATCTCCCCCGGGACGGCCGATGTTTCGCGGAGACCGGCCGCCTGTCCCAACTTAAAGCGGCGTAGACGGTAGAATCCCCTTTATGGACCTCTACACGCCTTCTGCCGACAGCGGTTTCTTCAACCTCCTGGGAAAGCTCTTTGGCCTCGGCCGGGCGGTCGATGCGGCCCGCACAGGGTCCGTCCTCACCAAAAGAAATGCCCTGGAGGCCGCCCTGGACCTCTTCCCCGAGGCCCAGAATGCCCTCTCGGCCCATAGCACCTGGGACTCCGCCGGCAGCAATCTGGAGGGACAACTGACCGGTGTCGCTGTTGCCCTCCTGCGGCGCTACATCAGCGAAAAAGGCCTGGTCTTTCGCACAATCAATGATGCCCTGGAGACGCTCCGCCGGGACCTGGTTGCGGGCGGCTATTATTTCGCCAGTTCCACGAAGTCTTTAACGGTTACTCCCGCCACCGGCAACACGGGCGACGTCCTGGTTGCCGTCAGCGACCGCAACACCTACGGCGAACCTGTCTGGATCTATCCCGAGTCGATCGTCCTGCGAAGTGATGGCAGCGCGATCAACGTGAGTGCCGAGGCCCCAGTCTCCCGGGGAGATGCCTCCTGGCCCGGTGGCTCGGGGGCGTATTTCAGACTTCCCGTGAACACCTTCCAACAGTCCCTGCTCCGCAATGCGGGCTTCGAGGTCGCTTCGGCCAATATCCCCGACGGCTGGACGATCCACACAGGCACCCCGGGGACGACCGTCCTGGTGACCGAACCGGAGGAGCAGCAAATCACTATTTCCGGCAATCCCACGGGAGGCTATTTCGTCCTCACGTGGACCGATCCTTTGGGAAGGATTTTCCAGACCGAGCCGATCGGTTACGCCCCGACGGCCAGTGAAATCCAGTCCGCTTTGCAGGGCATCCGCGGCCTGGAGGCGGTCACTGTGACGGGGACAAATCCGTTCACTGTCACCTTCGAGAAAACGCCGGGGGACATCAACCAGCTCGGGGCGATCAATAAACTCACTGGCGGCACGAGTCCCCAGGTCACGATCACAACGACCCGCCCGGGCGATGTCCTTTCCTACCGGGGACGAGCTCTCAAACTTGTCGGCAACGGCAGCGAGCAAACAACCCTCTATCAGATGGTCCGTCTGCAACCGGGGCGGGTCTATTTCCTGCTCGGCCGGGCCCGCCGTACCGCCACAGCAAGTGGCGAGATCCGCCTGGAGCTCCGCCGGGCTGTCAACGACACGCCCCTCTCCGATTCGGCTGGCAATCTCAACCGGATCACGGTCTCTGTGAGCAGCCTCCCCAGCAACCAGCATACTGGGATTACAGGGAGTTTCCGGCTGCCGGCTGACTTCGAGGGCGGCACAGTGGCCCTAGTCATCACGGCGAGCACACCGATCCCCAATGGGCAAGCCGTGGGCCTGGATGAACTGGTGCTGGTAGAAGGCTCACGACTGTATCCCGGTGGGCCCTATATTGCGGTAGCCACGGGCTGGAAACCTTTTTCAGGGGATAGCTGGACGATCACTGCCTCAAACAACCTGGCTGGCAAGTGGGAATTGACATTGGAGCGGTTTCTTCAGTGGCGGTCGCGGATCGATCGATCGCCACCGGGATCAGGGACGACACAGATTCCAGACAGTCTCTTGGATTAGGTTTCATGAGGAGGGTGCGATGCCAACTCTGTGGGGCCACAACGAAGATGTGACGACGACCACGACGACGCCGTTTCCGGGATTCGACGGAACGACGAGCACGACGGAGATTCCGGCAGAGCAGGAGGGAGAGGACTGATGTGGCCATTCCGGAAGCGGCGTCTCCTTTTTCGCTATCACAATGGTGAGAAGTGGGTGGCGGCGGATCCGCTCCCCCTTTTTCGTCGGATCACGAAGGAGGCCGACCGATTGGTGGTCCTGGCGGCCGCCTTCGACGAGCAGAAGGATCCCGAAGCAGAGGAGTTCGTGAGCCTCGTCGCAGAGATCTTTGGACTCCGCCGCTACGATCCGCAGACCGGCCGCGGGCTCACCGACGCCGAAATCGCGGCGGTGTTCCAGCAGTTCGACGCCTTTTTGCAGGAGGTCCGGGAACGTTTTTTCCCTGGATCGACCTCGCAGCCCGCTTCGGCTGGGGGGTCATCCAATTCGCCGACCTGAGTCCGCGGGATCCCCGCTGGCCGCTCGCATTGGAGATGGCACAAAGGCGGATGTTATGGAGGGACGCCTGGCCAGTGTTTAAAGGGATCAGCATGGCCTTCGGCGAGATCCCCAAGGAGGCGTTTGAGGCAATCAGTCACGACGAGGAGGAGGCGGCCAGCGCGTACGAGTTGTACCAGGCCTATCGGAGGCTCGAAGGGGATGCTCAGTGAGTTTGCGGCCATCGTCGACGAAGTCGTCCGCGGGGCGGAGGAGCTCCGCAAGGCCCTCATCCGCGCCGAAGGGGAACTCGCCCGCACGGCCGCCTCACTCAAGGCCTCGTCCCCGCTTCCCCAAACGAGCAACGTCCTCAACCTAGACACACTCCAGAAGATCAATGCCCGCGAGATCTCGGAGGCTTTGTTAGCTACTGCGTCGACTCGTTTCGCGAAATCAGCCCAAGGGGAAGGGCGGATCCAAGAACAAGCGACTGAACCGCGGAGTACCACTCAAGATCTGGCCAAGACCAATCAGGCCCTCTCCGAACAACTCCAGAAGATCCAGCCGACGATCGAACAGATCGCCGCCCGCTTGGCGGAGCGGCGCCACGAGCCGGCCGGACCGCAGACCCAGCGGGTCGCCCAACAAGTGACCCAGCCACGCGAGCCGACGGCCACGACGACGGTGCGGCGGATCCAGGAAACGCGGCTGCGGCCGTTGCGGTCGGGAGAACGTCGCTATCGTCCGGTACGCGAACGGACCGTCTCGCCCCTGCAGAGACTGCTCCAGACCAGGCGGGGCCGGGTCTGGCGGTGGCAGCTCGAGCGGAGTCGATCGCCCCTTCGCCGCTACGTGGGACAAGCCCTCAGCCGTTATGCCGAGCGGGGCAATGCCCGCCGGCTGTTTCTGGAGTTGTCGCGGGCCCCGGCGGCGATGCGGGCGCCCCAGGCGGTCCAGCAGGCCGCCCGGGCGGGGATGACGGCCCAGCAGCTGGCCCGCGGGGCCCAGATGGTGGGGATGGTGGGACGCGTCGGGGGGATGGCGGCCACCGCGGCAGGGATTGCAACGGGGCCTGTGGGCATCGCGGTGATGGCCGCGGTGGCGATCGGGACGGCATTTGTTAAGGCGGCCGAAGCGGTCTGGAAATTCGTCCGCAGCCAGGATGAGGCCGTTCATGAAATTCAAAGGTTCGTAAGCAACTTCGCCCAGGTGCATGCAGGCTTCGCGCAACTTCAGGCCCAGTATCAGGTGGCCCGGCTCCAGGAGGCACGCCGCATGGCCGAGCGGACCTACGGCACAACGGCCCTTGCCGCCAGGGCCGCGGAACGATACCGCAGGGAAGGTGAGGAATTACGGGCCTTGCAGCAGAATCTCCACAATCTGTGGCAGGTTGGCAAACTCCAACTCGCCGAAGTGACGAAGATTGCCACGGGCATTAAGACGCTGGAAAAGCTGGCAGGTCCGATCAATAACGCCATTGAGGCATTCATGCTCTTTCTGGGGGTGGATACGCGTCCCAAACCACCACCTTTCCAGGAGTGGCTCGACCCCTATCGCCGGGCCCGGGTACAGATGCCGCAGCGTCAGGCCCCCGCGGCCCCCTTCAATCGCGGTCCGAAGAAGTAATGATCGTCGTCGAGTACAACAATATCCGACTAGAAAACGTGATCACCCGCGGTTTCCGGCAGGAAGTGGTCTACGATCCGTCGGGAACAGACCATTTCTTTGTCCGTTATACCCTGGAATTCGAAGGGCTCATCACGGGATTCCGGCGTGGGCAGTACGCTGCCTGCGAGATGATGGGTGTTCCCGTGATCGCGCACGCGTTGTGGAAGGACATTCGCCATGCCCTCATGGATCCCCGCCATGTCCTGGAGGTGAAAGGGGCCTTCAAGGACGGCGATCAGGTCAACTGGCTGACCCTCTTCCGGTGCGTTCCCGAGCGGATCAATCCCCAGGACCCCGATCGCGATCTCGGACATGGCCCCAAGCCGATCCATTTGGAGACCCTGGGCAGCATCGGCGGACGGGCCCTTAAAGTTCGCTGGCAGGTCCAGTGCGAAAAATTGGACTTCCTAAAAGACCTCAGTTATTCGGAACGGATTCATTTCGAAAAGGAATTCGCCGATCTGCAAACGGTCCTCGATAATCGCTGGTCCGTCGAGGAAGAGCTGGACAGCAATTTTTATCTCACCCGCACGATCCGCGGGTCACTGCGATTGTCGCGGCCTGTTGCGCGCATCGGCTTCGACTACCGCTGGATCACGGTCCCCGCCCTGGAGGCGGGATTCAAACGCCAGCGGTTCCGCTATGCCGTGAAGGAAGATGGCCTGACCTGCGAATATGAAGTCGTCGATCGGCAGGTCCACACGGCCGCCCCTTGGCCCGCCACCGAGATGCGTGTCACCAACAGTAAATCCACCGAACTGGGCATGCACTACCGCGGGCACTGTCAGGTCGATCTCATCGGACCACCTCACGTCCCGCGCAAGGCCCTTGTCATCCGGGCGATTCAGATCATGGATGCCCTCACGAAGTTCCTGTCAAGAAACTTGATGAACGATAAGTTTCTCAACTGGCTCCCCGTTCGGATTCAACTCACCGAATACATTGGCGAAGTGAACCAGGTCTCGGGTTCCATCGAATACCAGTTCTCGCCGGGCACCGATCTCACGGAAGCGGAACAGCAATTCGTCAACAACTACAAAGAACTGGGGAATGATCTCGACCTATCGGCCCAGCCGTGGCCCATTCCCGGTCTGGGCGTTCCGCCGCATCCCCAGTACGATCCCAATCTCTCCTGGATGCCGGCCCCTTACGGCTACAACACCTGGGGCGGGGAGAGGGATCCTGCCGCGGTCGCCATCTTCCAGTGCTATTTGCAGAGGCCCTACCATCCCTGGCATGCCACCGGTTGGTGGCCTGCCCCCCAGGGCGCTCCCGAAGAGGTTACCCGCCCGGCCGTGGAAGAGGTCTCCGTGCAACGAGTGAAACCGGGAGACCTTATTGTTCCCGAGGAAGAACGCAAATTCTCGCCTAGCCACCAGACGGCCATGTACACCTACTGCCGGATGGTGTCCACCTATAGGATCTCCCGCCGCCGAATGGTGTTCGATCGACTGTCCGCCGATGACGAAGCCGCGCAGACAGTCGTCGTGCAGCTTGGACACAGCACGGCCCGCCGGGTCATCGTCATTGACGCCGAACGCCACGGCCAGCACCCCGAATTACCGGCACCCGTCGATTACACGGATGACAACGGCGTGAAGGGGTACCTGCTCGATTATTCGATCGACCTTCTGCCGCCGGCCGTGTCCCCGGCGGGAGACGGCTGGATTTACCGGGCCCGGGCCAGATACGTCTACGCCCTGGATCGGGCACCACCCGAGAAGTCGGCTGTCTGGCCTGTCGGCCGCATGCCGCACACGGCGGCCACGGACAGCGGATTCAAACCCGAGGACGTCTTCACCGAGGACATTGGACCCAATCCCTCGCCATCGCCGTCATAACCATGGCCACTGACGTCACGCAAATCGATGTCCTTGAGTGGGTTCTCCAGCACCTGCGGAGCGAGCTCGCGCTGAGCGAGAACACCTGCTTTCTCGCCGCCGATGACCTCGCCCCGATGGAGTTGCCACCAGCTCCCGTCTTCGTCACCGTGACACCCCTGGAAGGGCATTTCGAGGTTGAGGAACAGAGCGTAGAGAACACCATCGAGGAGTGGACCTTCCGCGTGAGACTGTACATGCGGATTGCACGCGACCGCAGCGGCAGCGACCACAATCGCCTTTTGCATCCGACCGATGGCGTTCTTGCGTGGAAGCGGCGGATTCTGCGGGCCCTCTGCGGCCAGCATCTTGTGCAGTGGAATGTGGGCAGGACAATCGCGGCCGTGTCCTGCACCCGGATGGTATGGCTTCAGGGCCAGCGCGGCGACCTGCACTATGCCAGTCTGGCCATTGATTTTCTCATCCCCATATCCTGGAACCTGTGAGCGATAAGATCATCTTCACCATTAACGATCTGGCGTGCATCCTCCGGCCCGCGGATCGGCGGGCCCAGGCCTGGTTCCGCCGTCACTGGCCACCGGGATACTGGCCCTATGTGGCTCCGCCCGCCAGTCCATTTTCCCCGAACTATCTCTGGCTTTCCGAGATCGGAACGCGGCCGCTGGGCGGCTGGTCCACGTTTCGCTGGGCGGACAGACTGCCGCGACGATGGGAACTCAATACGTTGTGGATTCCCACGGGGGCCTCACGATTTACGATTGGGCTGTTTCTCATCGACGGCCAGTCGGCACGCGAGATCTACAAGCAAATCCAGGAATCTAGTGGCAACACCGGCGTTATTTTTTATTTCGAGCACGGAGAAGATGGATACGCTCAGGTCCTGTGGGTCCTCGATCTGGTGCCGGTCGTGGCCCACGAGACGCTCGATAAAGCCCCACAAGAGGACGCCGGCGACGAACTCTACCTGCTTGTCCTCGTGGACGATCGCTACTTCTGGCAGTTTGTTTACATTCCACTCGATCGCCCCAGGCGGTGGGGCGAGATCATCGAGACACTCCAGGAGACACTCCAGGCGAAAGTCCGTTTCTGGACCCCCGAAGGGGACATCGTTGATTACGATGAGATCACCGCGGCCGATCTCGATCGGTTTCCTGACCTGGAAGCCGACATCCATGCCACCAGCACCACCACCAGCCGCGTGTGCACCACTTCGACAAGCACGTCCTCCACCAGCAGCACCTCAACGAGTTCGACATCCAGCACAACGAGCACGAGCACCACAACCACGCTGCCGCCCATTCTTCCCGATCCGGAAGGCTGGACGACTCCCGGCCAGCCGGCCACGGTGATTCTCGACGCCCTCGCCGCCGGACTGGGATATGTCGTCGGCTCTGTGTTCTGGTGGTCTGGCGGAATTCACTACATCGAGCTGACGAAGAAACGATTCTTCGCCGACAGTGAGCAGAAAAAAACACTCCATATCCTGGCTGGCCGCAGCGACGGAAAGGCCGACACGCACTATCAGCCACGCAATCTCCGCCTGAGCTGGCCGGTCTGCAGCCCTTCCGGACGCTACCTCAAGTTCCGGACCCTCGATGACACGCTCGATTCTGGGACTGGCCAGCGTTCCTACCAGACAACGGGCTGCAACCTGTCGGAGGACTGCGCGCGGGCGATCCTCAAGCGGATCCGCAAGATTCAGGAGATCACTTCGCCGAGCCTCAGCACGCTCACTCTCCCTCTCAGCGACGCGCCCCAAATTCTGGCCGAGCCGTACGCCGACATCGACTGGCTGCAACTAGACGTGAACCGCGGCCGGATTCTTGTGGCCGCCCAACATGCGGCGGTGGAACCGGCCCTCTACAGTCTGACCTGCCGCGATTCGCAAGGGGGCACGACAAGCACCACAGCCGTTCCTGGCTGGGGACAGAGCGGCTGCGAGCCGTGCACCTGCACCTGGGAGTGCGTCGATGGAGAGGCGCGGATCAAGGAAAGCACCTGCCCCGAAGGCTGCGAGTGTGCCCCGCAGCCGAAACGCTGCGAAGATGAGAATTGGGAGCTGGTAGTTCCTTGTGTCACGACGACGACACCTCCCTGCAGCGGCACCTGTCACTGGCAATGGGACGATCAAAACAAGGCCTGGACGCTGGTTAACGGTCAATGTTCCGAAGGGTGTCTGTGTGCGTCACCGCAATTCTGCGGGGACGGGGATTGTGCCTACGCCTCGACGTTCTGCGTGAAGGCGGACAGTCAACCCCCCAATCCCATCTGTACGACAAGTTCACCGACAAGCAGCACGAGCACTTCCAGTCCGGGAAGCACGACTCCCTGCCCCTATCCGCCTGGCCATCCGTGCTGTCCCGAGACCTGGACGACAACCACCACGCCCCGGCCGGAGTGCTGTTGTCCCGATAGCGGGACTGTTTGTGGCGGATGCCAGTGGAAGGCGGTCATTGGTATCGGCGGAGGTCTGAGCTGGGTCATCGCGAATTCTGATTGCTGTCCCGACTGCGGATGTGCGTATCCGACACGGATGCCGCGCGACCAGTGCGACATCGAACACACTCCC
Organism: Thermogutta sp.; assembly: GCF_014359955.1. Lineage (GTDB taxonomy): Bacteria > Planctomycetota > Planctomycetia > Pirellulales > Thermoguttaceae > Thermogutta. Next base: position 8,344 of record NZ_JACIYL010000011.1, read on the forward strand.
TGCAGTCAGCGTCCGCCTGTGATCACCACCCCATGCCCGCCCTGCGCCGGCGGATGCGAATGGGTCTGGTCCATCACCTGGCAACGATGGGTAAAAACCCGCGAGTCCTGTACCCGTTCCGGTCCGTTCTGCCCCTGTCCAGATGGACAGGAGTGCCAGAAGTGCCTCTGTGATCCACCGTCGCAGTCGCCCGCGGATCCCTCCTGCCACAACCTCGCCTACACACCCTGTCACTGCGTCTGCGGCACGACCCCCTGGCCGTGGCCGTGCCCGCCACCGCCGACAACGCGGCCGCCGACCACAAGCACGACCCCGGGTTGTGGCAGTCGCTGCCTGATGCGGTGGGATGGATCGGGGTGGAATCCCGTCGGCCCTCCCTGCCCGGGGAATTGCCCCTGTGCGACACCGCCGGTTGCTGGCAGCCAGGTCGGAGAGTGCCGCGAATCGGTGTGTGTCCCGGGAACCACCAGTAGCACCTCCACCAGCTCCACCAGCTCGACGACCACCAGCACGACGACGACAAGCTCCACGACGACCACCACGGCCTGTCCGGGCTATTGCCTCTACGGGGCCACCGATACAGGCGTCTACCTCATTTCCAATCAGTGCCAGTCGGGATGCCAGTGTGCTCCGGCCCCCTGCACCGAGGTCCTGCCCGGGCAAACGGTCGTGGTCGGCTGCCTGACAGCAGGCCAGGCCGCCACCACAACGACCTGCAGTTGCTATGGCTACTGCGAGTATCTGGATCCGTTCATCGTGGACCAGCGCTGCGCCCCGGGCTGCCGCTGCAAGCCCCTTCCCTGCGACGGTTCACAGACACGGGGCATCGTCGGCTGCGAACCGGTGACCGGCACAACCACCACCTGTCCCTGCCCGGGCTGGTGTGCGTACGAGCTCCTCTATGAGTCTGATGGCAGGAAGACAATTCTCACTCACGGCGGGAACTGTCCGCCGGGATGCGGCTGTCCCGTGGTGTGCCCGGATGAACTTGAATCTCCAGGGATGTTCTACAGGCGCTGCACGAGCGACCAAGAGCAACTGACGAAGACCTGCATCTGTACCGGGGCATGCGAATGGCGGGCCAGACGAAATAACGCCGATGGCAGCCTTTACTGGGAGCTCTGGGATAATCAATGCAGTGAGAATTGCCAGGGGTGCCCACCACCGGCACATCCGCCGCAAGTATCCGGGGAGGTTGAGTTCACGGCATGCCAATCGGCCACCACGACCCGGCAGCCGTGTGGCGGCTCCTGTGTCTGGGAATGGTCTTCCTGGTATCACATCTGGGCCCTCACAAAAGGCTGTCCGCAGGGGTGCTACTGCCGGCCGCCGGAAGGCCCCGGACCGGTCTGGGATCCCGTTTCCGGCTGGACCAATACCTACATCTCGCAGTGCGTGGACCAGCCCCCGCCTCCGCCGCCGACCAGCACGAGCTCCTCCACCACCTCCAGCTCGAGCACAACGACCAGCAGTACGACATCCAGCACAACGTCGTCCACCACCTCCAGCACGACTTCAACGACGACGTCATCGACGACCACCACGACGGGCCAGCCCACAACCAGCTCGAGCACAACCTCGAGTTCCAGCACCAGCACAACGTCGACGCCGGGCTGCTCTTCCTGCCAGTGTCTCTGGCAGTTTGATGACGAGTATGGCTGGATACTCTATTACGACTGCACCTATGAAGGGTGCGGCTCGAATTGTTCCTGTGACCCGCCGCCACGGAGTGGGTATTACCAAGGAGAGCTTTATTACGTGCAGTGTCATTGAGGAGGAGAAGGATGTTTCTCACTATCGGCATGGCCTGTTACGACGATTTCGACGGGGTCTATTTCACGGTCATGGACCTGCTCATCCATCACAACGAGGCCCTGCAAGACGCCGAGATCGTGATCGTGGATAACGCTCCGCACCTCCCCAGCGGGAAGACGACGGGGGACTTCGTGCGGAGCCTCGGCGGTCAACCTGTGCCGGTGCGTTATGTGCCCCTGCCGCAACCCGTCGGCACGTCACCAGCCCGCGACGCGATTTTCCAACACTCCAAAGGCGAGTATGTCCTGGTCCTCGATTGCCATGTCCTGCTGCTGCCGGGAGCCCTGATGCGACTGGAAAAATTCCTGGAGGAAAACCACCCCTGCGATGACCTCCTCCAGGGCGTCCTCCACTCGGACGATCTCCGCCACCGCTGGACGCACTTCCAGGACGTCTGGCGGGCCGAGATGTGGGGGATCTGGGGCTCCGATCCGCGGGGGCAGAGTGCCGAAAACCCACCGTTTCAGATCTTCGCCCAGGGACTCGGCCTCTTCTGTGCCCGGCGGGAAAGCTGGCTCGGCTTCCATCCCCTGGCCCGCGGCTTCGGCGGGGAAGAGTGCTACATCCACGAGAAATACCGCCGGGCCGGCCGGAAATGCCTCTGCCTGCCGGGACTCGGCTGGGTCCACCGGTTTGGCCGCCCCAAAGGGGTTCCCTACCCGCTCACGCAGTGGAACAAGGTCCGCAATTATGTGCTCGAACACCTCGAGCTGGGCCTTGGTCTAGACCGCGTCTATCGGCACTTTGTGCTCGGCGAGGGCGAGGATCCCGGCGACGGCTCAGCCCCCCAGGGGGCACTCAGCCGGATGCCGGAAGAGCATTGGAAATATCTCCTCGACGATCCTGAAAAGCACCTTCATCCACCCGTAAAGTCGTCCACGGGCTGCGGCGGTTGCGGGGGAGGCCCGGCGATCGAATCGCTGGAGAAGTGGTACGAATGGCAGGCGGAACATCACCCCGACCTCAAGGGACACATCCCGCGTCTGAAAGAGCTGGCCACCGGGAAAACACTCGTGGTGGAACTAGGCAACGCCCGCGGTGGGAGTACGGCCGCCTTCCTGGCCGCGAAGCCGAAACGGCTCGTGTCAGTGGATGTCAACGCTCCCGGATGGCTTGCGCAGGTCACGGAGAAGGTGAACGAGACCAGCTTCGACTTCATCCAGGCCGACTCGCGGTTCGTCGAACTCCCGGATGGCATTGAGGTTCTGTTCATCGACACCCAGCACACGGCGAGCCAGGTCTGGGCGGAGTTGAACGCCCATGCGGGCAGGGTCCAGGGGCTGATCGTCCTCCACGACACCAAAACCTTCGGCGAACGCGGCGAGGACGGGGGCCCGGGCCTCCTCCCGGCCCTGCGTCGTTTCCTCAAGGAAAATCCACAATGGACCGTGCTGAAGCACTACGAGGACTGGCACGGGCTGACAATCCTCTCCAATCGGCCCGAGGATCGCCCGAAGCTCCCCTCCACGGCCCGCCAGGTCTTCAATTTCACCAGGGCCGTCATCGAGCACGTGAAAAGCGGGGCCCGGTTCGTGAGCAGGGAAGAACTCGAACGCCGCCTGGACATCTGCGCCCTCTGCGAACACCGGGCCGAGAACCGCTGCTCGATCTGCGGATGTTATCTGATCGATTCGCCGACCGGACAGGGGGGCAAGGCGGAATGGGCCGACCAGGCCTGTCCGATTGGCAAGTGGCTGCCGGTTCAGGGCCAACGCAAGGACGCTGCCTGACGGAAAAATTCGACACTTTTCGACACCTAACGGGGGTGTCGAAAAAGGGTTATAGGTATTCACAAGATGTGTGTGGAAAATGACTTATGACAGAAAAACGTCCCTCGGCGATGGTCGTTGCCATTTGTCCGACTTTCCGCCGCCCGCAACTGGCCGGGAACGCCGCGGCCTGCTTTCTTGCTCAGAAGGTTGGCGGCAAGCGGGCGCTCCTCATCTGGGACGACGGGGGCAGTCTTCACCCCCACCACAATGGTTCCATCCATGTTATTACGTCCAAGCGTTTTTCGGACCTGGGCAGCAAGTACAACGCCCTGGCGAAACTGGCGGTATCGATGCTGGACGCCGACTTCCTGGCGGTCTGGGAAGACGACGATATTTATTTGCCCTGGTATCTTGCGGCCCACCTGGAGGCCATACAGAGAACAGGACGCCTGTGGTCCAAGCCATCGCGGGTGCTGAGCTTGTACACAGGAAGCCTCCAGGAAGAACCGGCTGCGGGACGCTTTCACGCGTCGATCTTTTTGAGCCGCGAGGCCTGGAGGCGGGTCAAGTGGCCGACCCACGGACGGGCCGACTTCGATCAGGAGTTCATGGCCAGTTTATTGCGGGAATGTGGGCCGCCGGCCGATCCCCTGGAGGTCCATCCGGTCCCGGGATATGTCTTTCGTTATGGCTCGACGAAAAACTACCACGCCCAGTACTTCATGAAGGGTCCAGACGATACGAGCTGGTACCAGGACGTCGAGCGAACGGTGAGTCCAGTGCCGAAAACGGAATTGCGAGCCGAATTCGACGAAGAGACGCGGGCTGTTTACGAACGCTTTCGGGAGCCTAGGACGTAGACTGCAAACGCTCCACCTGGAGGAGCGTGTGCACGGCCAAAAAGGAGCCTAAATACATTCCCGCAAGAGTGGCGAGTATCCAGAACGACACTTCCTTCTCTGCGGCCTCGAAGATTGGATTGCGGCTGAATGGCATAAGGTCCCGCGGGTCCACATGGTAGAGGAGACCAAGAAAGAATCCGCCTCCCGCACAAAGAAGGATCGAGCCCAGCGTTAGCGCAACGGCCACGGGAGACGGCACGTGCTTGAGAGAAAGGATAGAGGCCGTGGCTCGGATGCTCCACCAGCAAGTGAAGGGAACAATGCCCAGGACATACCAGACTGCGGGCACAATGTAGGTCAGATTGGACAAGCAGAGGGCCGCCACAAGGCCGATTGGGATGTTGATGAGGCCCATAACCCAGACGATCCCCAGATGGCGATACCTGCGATGGGAAACGAAACGTCGATAAAGGAAGGCCGCAGCGCCGGGGCGCTCGGAGAAGACTTGATCGTTGAGAGGAGGCGGTTCGACCGGTGCGGTCGCCGTGACCTCGATCGTTCCGCCACACTTCGGACACTGATAACGCCCTGGCCGGGGCGCCCGGGCCGTCGCCCTACAATGCGGACATTGGACGATTTCCATGCTGAGCCCCTCGTCATGTGTGGATCTTGTTCCGATGATAATTGGCCTGGCCAGTAGGTCAATATGGAAACCCTCCATCTCATCACGCCAGTGAGCCGCCCGGAAAACCTGCCTCGCCTGGAGTATAGTATTCGGGGCGGGTTTCGGACCACGAACGTCCTGTGGTGGTGCCTGTTCGATGAGCGATTTGGACCCGTACCGCCACGGCTGCCGTGGTCCCGGATTCACTACTGGGGACCGGGGCCAGGGCAAACCGGGGCCGTGGGTTACGCCGCGCGTAACTGGGCCATCGAACGGATCACTGGCGGATGGCTTTACTTCCTCGATGACGATAACCTCATCCATCCGGAGTTCGAAGACGCGTTCATCGAGGCCCGCCGTCTCCATCCCCAGGCGGGCTGGTTCCTCTTCGACCAGGTGGCCGCGGATGGAACGTTGCTCCGCGAGGCCCAATGTCCTCCCAGTGTGGGCCACGTGGACCTGGGCCAGGCCGTCATCCGCCGTGACGTCCTTCAAGGATTTCGGTTTCAGGAAGACCGCTACGACGCCGACGGCGAACTCTTTGCGAGGCTGGCCGCGGCTGTGCCACCGGTCTGCATCCCCCGCCGAGCCAGCTTTTACAACGCCTTGCGGTGCGGATGAGGGTTGATTCAGGGTTTATGATAAGTATGGTTGTCATCTTGATGACATTCTGGATTTCAGAAACAACTCTCGCCTGGCACGGTCTACTGATGTAAAATTCTTTGGTTTTCTGGAACCAGTCTGGATGACGTTCACAGTACGGAGAGGGCCGGGCCCTATGTCTACTCTGGCGGAGCGTTTGAAGCGGGCTCGAGAATCGCTGGGTCTCACCCAGGAGGCCGTGGAGCGGGCCACCGGGATTGGAACGTCGAGCCTTTCCGAGTTCGAATGCGGAAAGCGCGAACCACGGCTGGCGCAATTGCGGTTGCTGGCAGATTGCTACCGGCGACCTCTCAGTTACTTCCTGCGTAAAGACGAACCTAAACCGCAGCCTGTTATGTGGTGCAAGTTTCCCGACGGCTGACCCTTCAACAAAAAGAGAACGATCTGGAAGACAAGAACGACCCGCCGAAAGACGAAAATCAACAGTGAGTTGCACACAATAGACTGAACGGAGGCTAATTTTCCACTAAAATGTAACCCCTCTGAAGCTCATGGCATGGCCACCCCGTTTCCACTCAGGCTGGTAAACGTCGATTGTTATTCGAAGCCTGGAAGCATGGTTGAAGGCGGTGGTTCGCGGGCCTGAATCCCTAGATCCAGAGCCAATGTGACGAGATCTTGGTCAAAGCTGATCAATTCGTCAGCTTTGTGGGCCAAAGCCGTTGCGATGATCAGACAATCCCGAAAGCGTTTTTCGCGGTTGGAATTGACAGGCTGTGTCGCACCGGGTTTCATTCTCTGTCGTTGCTTACTTACCACCTGCCGGAATTCGATTGCGGCCTCAAAATCAAAGGGAATTATGCAGAAGTTCTCTTGAAGACGTTTTCCCGTTTCTTCGAAAGAGCTGTCGCAACCGAAAAGAAACTCAGCGGCCACGATCGCCGGAATGCAGATGTGAACTTTATTCTTAGCACACTCGCTTAAGAAATGTTTCGCTCGTGCGGCTTTGTCGCAATTGGGGTCGTCGGGCCGAATCGCATACACAAGCACATTGGTGTCGATGAAAACCACACTTGACCCCATTACGCAGGCCCCGAATTATTCGCACCACAAGCTCCGAAGAAACTTATCAATGTCGTCAATTTTCGCCCAATCCGGTCCAGCAGTTTTTTGCAGCGCCTCGATGGCACTGTCAAGCGGTGTTTTCCGATAAGGCAAAAGCTTGTCAGCGCGAAATGTGAGCAGGGTGCCTGTATTGAAATCCCATTTTCCCTTCCCGCAAACACCGATTTCTTCGTAGAGATGACGCCCAATCTCTTTGGCAAGTTCCTTGCTAATCTCAATGGTTAACGTTTTTCCTTTATAACCAGACAACTTCAGCCTAGCTTCTTTTCCTCCGACTTGGATACACTCTCCATACAGCGTTGTTTCGCCTTCAATGCAAGTGGGCGTCAAACGTTTCTCACCGGGGATGGATAATGTACCGATTTCATCCCCTGTGAATTCCACCTTCCAACCGCGTTTTTCGACCATCCGCTGTAGGTCATTGAGCGATCGTACGGCATTTGGCGGCGGAGGCGCGCTGCCCTTAACAATCTCCGAGAGTGTCTTGTTGGCAGTCTGAAGTTCGTCTGGCGCGACACACTCGATGCACAGGCTCCCCTCTTTGACACCGGTGAGACGCAGGTAGAGGTCGGGACCTGGTTTACCGTCCGGGCAGGCCAATTCTTTAAGGAGCTTCTCGTATCGATCAAGAAACGCGAAGAGGTCTCTTACCGGCACCTGGTCCGGTCGAACATGAGGCCCCTGAATATGAATTTCAAGTCGCTTAAGGCTCATGGGCCAGGTACCTCTCCCTGAGACAGTCGTCGATGGCCTTGTCGGTTGGTCTTATTCGCCTCTCGATATTAAGCTCGGCGGCATTTAATTCTAAATTTGGGATCCCGGTTACGCAACTGAGAAAATAGCCACCGATCTCGGTAACAATCCAAGCGGGTTACGACCCCAAGATGTAGTGGTTGCTAGAGTGACTAGACACTATCTGCTGATCGCAATTGACTTGACTTTCACGATGAAGGGTCCACCACAGGAAAACCGAAGCAGGTCATCATCTACCTTCCCCTGCGCGAGTTGTTGACACCTGTCAACGCCTGGTCTTTTCGCGTCTCCATCCCCCATCACATCTGATAACACCCGCAAAATCGGTAGTCTCCCAAAGTTGGGATCGGGACCTCAAGTGGCAAGTTCACCAGACTAGCAATCTGGTTCTACCTCCAGACTGTGGATCTGGGTGTCGCGGGTTCGAATCCCGTCAGCCACCCTCGGCAGGTGCCCGATTCCGCGAGGGCCGGGGGGCTTCGGCGGTGCCGGTGAGCCCTGACTTGTCTATTAAGCGAAACGGCCGTCAATAATAAATCCCCACTTTATGGTTATGAGGTGTGTGCTGACTCGAAATCAGGTGCCCCGAAAGGGGTTGCGGGTTCGAGTCCCGTGCCCTCCGCTCGGCAGGCGCCCGGTTCGGTGACGGCCGGGGGGCTTCGGCGGTGCCGGTCAGCCCTTCCACGCCTGCTTTCATTCTTGCACTAATGCTAAGTGTGCGCATATAATGGAGGCATGAGTTCCATGATTATCGAACCGCGGGAACGGCTGTTCAGCGTCGATAGTGCGGCAAAACGCCTTGCCGTATCGCGAGGCCGCGTGCACCAACTCGTGGCAAGCGGGCGTATTAAGGCAATCAAGATTGCAAAGGCCCTGCTCATCCCAGAGTCGGAACTTGCTAAATACGAACGCGATCGCAGACCGTACCGTAAGTCCCTATAACCTCTGTCGGCTTTTGAATTTGCAGCTTTTTGCTATTGACAAAAGCTAGGCGCACGCTTAGAATCAGTCTTGGAAAAATGACCGGCACCTTCTGGGCCCGCTCTCGGGCGGCTTGGCGGGTGCTAAGAAAACCAGGCGGGTAGTTGCACCTGCACTCACACAATTCGGAGTGCTGTCATGCGCGGAAATTGTGCGCTCTTAGTGCGCGGAGTATGGCAGACTTCCAATAGGAGGTCAAGTCGTAGTCCGCGGCCTTCGGGGGGCAGGGTGGCCCGAGAGGCCGCTCTACACCCGAGGAGAAGGCAGCATGAGAATCAGTCAGCTCGCAAAACAATACACTCTTGTCCGACCGCATCAATCGCCCAAGCACATCAAAGACGTGGAGCGGGTTGTGCGAAGATTCGTCGAAGCGAATGGGGACATTTCATTGGTCGATCTTTGCGAAGAGCACATCGCGAGGTTTCTTTCGCACGTCGGTGCCGGCTGCGAATCTTGTCATTCCTTGAAGCACTATCTCACTGTGCTCAAAGCGGTCTTAAACGAAGCCTACCAACAACAACTGATTGTTCGGATTCCGCGGTTTCCAAAAATACGAGTGGAAAGGCGAATACCAGATGCCTGGACTTTGGAAGAGATCCAACAATTGTTTGCACACGTTGCCAACCTAGAAGGTTACGTGGGCCGGACTCCTGCCCGGCTCTGGTGGGAGTCGCTCCTGCTCGCGGCGTATTACACAGGGCTGAGGATCAGTGCACTTTTGAGTATCTCCTGGTTTCAGGTCGATTTAGAGCGGCGGTATCTTCGGGCGTTGAGCCGGAAGACGCAAAAAGAACAACTGTTTTCGATTCCCGAAGACCTGTCGATCCTCTTGCACCAACTCCGCCACCATCCGCAGCAAAAGGTCTGGGAACATCCCTATCACGAGAAATGGCCTTTTCGAGCTCTCCGGCGGATCGTGGACCGGGCCGGCATTCCGGCTCCCAAGAATCTGCACGGGCAACTGTTTCAGAAGATGCGGCGCACCTGTATCACCTGGACCGCCGTGAACGATCTGAACATGGCCACCAGGGTGGCGGGCCATGCTTCGCCGGATACAACCATCAAGCACTACGTGGATCCGCGG
>NZ_JACIYL010000110.1 GCF_014359955.1 Thermogutta sp.
TAACCAAGTTTTTCTCGCATCGTTTGGCGATGCTGGCGAGCCTGGAGAAATGGTTTGACTTCCATCCCGCTGTAGATCGTCACGAATTTTTCACGGGGGGCAACTCCCGCGGTGACAAGCAGTTCGGTCATGGCATCGGCAACACTGATCAGGCGGTGGCACCTCCGGGCCGCCCACCGCTCGCACGCTGCGATGAAAAGCCGTGCCAGTCGCGGTTGATAAGGATGGAAGGGAGCCCCATGCACGGTATGGACAATCGCGGGGACCTGCTGCCTCCACGCGGCCGCCCGACCCAGTATGCCCGCTTTGGCACTGTGGGTGTGGAGAACGTCCGGGCGAAATTCGCGGATGATGCGAGAGAGGGCCCAGAATGCCGGAATGTCATGAACAGGATTAATGGCTCGACGCAATGAGCGCACAACGACGGTGGGGACTTCCCCTCCCCTTGCCCGCTCGAGAAGGCTTCCTTCCGGCCCGAGCGGCGGCCCCGTGACCAGTAACACATCGTCCCCGTACATGCGGATGAGATCTTCGCACGTTAAAAGGGTGTTTTCCTGGGCCCCGCCGAGAATCAACCGCGTGATGATGTGGAGGATGCGCACTGGGTCTTCAAAACAGAGCGTTATGGAATGCGGACTGACTCAAGCTCTCACCTTTATCCTTACTTCTATTGTGATCATGCAGCCCAGAAAACGCGATTGGTGAGAAGGGAACGTTTGCCCGTGCTCGGGCGAGTTGACAGGATCAATCGCACGGTGCAGAGGTCCGCACCTGCGCCGCAAAAAGTTCCCAGGGATCAGGACTCGACGGAGCCGGTGCATCGGAGTACGAAACGCCAACAAGGAAAAGCCCGCTGCCAGGGGCGGTAGGTCCGGCCAGCCGGCGATCCTTGCGAAGCAGGACCTGGTGTATCCAGGCCGGGGCGTATGACCCTCGACCGACTTCCACCAGACTTCCTGTAATGTTCCGAACCATGTTGTAGAGGAATCCGTTGGCTTCAATCTCGATGGTGATGAGGCTGGGGAGCGCAGGATGGCGGCGGGCGAGGGAAATCTCGTACACGGTTCTGACGCTTGTTTTCCGTTTTGCTCCGCTTGTCTCAAATGCGGAAAAATCGTGTTCTCCCACCAGATAGGAAGCCGCGACCGCCATGGCCTGCTCATCCAGGGGTTTTCCAAAAAACCATACATATTGGCGAAGGAAGACCGGCTTGAGCGGCGAGTCCCAGATAAGGTAGCGATAACGCTTACGGCGTGCGTCGCGAATCGGATGAAAAGCGAGGGGAGCCTCTTCCACTGAGAGGACAACGATGTCCGGCGGCAGGAGAGCGTTGAGCGCCCGCTGGATGACCGCACAGCTCAGCCGGCTTTTTGTGCGGAAGGCAGCCACCTGCCCCAGGGCGTGAACGCCCACGTCCGTGCGACCGCTCGCCAGCACCCGGGTCGGGGCGCCGGTCAGTTGCTGGAGAGCCTCTTCCAGAACGCCCTGAATCGTCTTTCCCTGGGGTTGTTTCTGCCAGCCCAGATAGTGCGAGCCATCATAGGCAAGGGTGAGCTTGATGCATCGTAAAGCGTCGTCCACACCCTGCACTGTGCCGGCTTGTTGCACCACGTGACTCCGTCAATCCACTCTCGACTGCAAGCCCGTTACGACAGGGAGCCGTTGTCGCCTCCCTCACCCATGGCTGTCAGTTCGGTTTGCCGCGGATCAGCAGCTCCACAATTTGCACGGCGTTGGTGGCCGCGCCTTTGCGGAGATTATCGCTCACACACCAGAAGACCAACCCGTTCGGGGAGCTCAAATCTTCACGAATCCGTCCCACAAAGACTTCGTCCCGTCCGGTGCAGTCCATTGGCATGGGGTATTTTTTGTTGGGCAAATCGTCCACCACGACGATCCCTGGAAAGCTGGCAAAGAGTTCCCGCGCCTTGTCTACCGTGATCTTCTTCTCTGTTTCCACGAGAATGGTTTCACTGTGGGAGTTGGCGACCGGTACCCGAACACACGTGGCGCAGATTTGGATGCTCTCATCCTCCATAATCTTGCGGGTTTCCAGGACCATCTTCATTTCTTCCGAAGTGTATCCTGCGTGTTTGGGAGAGCCGATCTGGGGGATGAGATTGAACGCAAGGGGATAAGCAAACGTCGTGTACTGATAGGGGCGATTTTCCAGGTAGGCTCGAGTGCCCTCGATAAGATCTGTTGTCCCCCCTACCCCGGCGCCGCTTGCCGCCTGGTACGTGCTGACGACCACACGCTTCACACGGCCGTAGTCGTGAAGTGGCTTGAGCGCGACGACCATCTGCGTGGTCGAACAGTTGGGGCTTGCAATAATCCCTTTGTGGCGGAACGCCGCGTGCGGGTTGACTTCGGGGATGACCAGCGGTACGTCGGGATCCATTCGCCAGGCGGCACTTTCGTCCACCACCACGCAACCACGCTTGACGGCTTCCGGGATGAATTCTCGCGCCACTTCATCAGGTGTGCTGCTGACGGCCAGATCCACACCGTCGAAGGCCTCTGGCCGGAGTTCCTCGATCGGGTACTCCTGACCACGGAATGTGAGCGTCTTCCCCACCGAGCGCTTGGACGCGAGAAACTTGATCTTTTCAAATTGAAGTGCGCTTTTTTCCAGCAACTCGACCATAATTCGGCCAACAGCGCCGGTGGCACCTACGACGGCCAGCGAACGAAACATGGATCCTCCTCTTCTGCAAAAAATGGTTGCCGTGTCTTGGCGTCTCTTGGTTCACCAATGTCCCTGCTTGCACCTGACACCGAAAGCGGGGTGCGTGTTCGCTCGCTCCTTGTGGTATGAGTCAGGGCCTTGCAGGCTCTCCCGGTGTTTGCGAGGGACACAACCTCCGCACCCCAAGCAGGTGCTTCTGGATGGCGTTGTCACTTCGAGGATTGCGTCCGCAAAACCTCTCTATTTTATGCCAAGCTTTGATGACTATGGAGGTGGGGAACAATTGATATATCCCACTTTTGCTTTGTCAATAGGAACCCCAAGACCCACACGGGCTTGTGTGGGAGCAGAATTTTTCCAGTGGAACCTGCTGGTTGCCAGGTGCACATTCCAGCGTTTGGATGATCCTGTTCATCAGCCGCACGCCAACGCCTGGGTTCAGTTGCTGGTTGAAACGGTCGGGACAATTCATGAATTACCCCGACGAGACCTTGCGCCTCCGGCATCTTGTGGTTTTTAAAAAAGTGGGGATGATCGAGGGGGAACAAAGCAAAAAGGCACCAGATGTTTCTGGTGCCTTGGAAAATTTGGGGCGTATTTGGACTGGCAACGGTCCAGGTAAGTTCAGTTAGGCATTACAGGCGGTCGCCGCTGGTGATTCCCGCCAGGTTCTCAGACGGGAATTGGAAGGAGAACGCCACGCCTTTTTTGGCCCCCGCTGTGAGAATCACTTCGCGAGTTTCCTCGTAAACTTTACCATCACGCTCCACCTGGGCCGTGATCGTGTACTTGTATTGAAGTCCCTCAGCAAGACCGTAGGAGACATACTCGCGGCGGGTTCCAGTGCTTTTTGTCACCATCCCGTTGATGATGACTTTGGCCTCGGCGGGGACATAGACGGTAATGAGGCCGCTGTCCGCACGGCTGGGAGCGGGGCTTGCCAGCGGCACGGAGTAACTCGTCGGGTTAATCGCTGATGGCGACATCGGAGGTTCAACGGGGGACGCTCCCGGGGCAGGACTTGGAGTGGCCGGACCCGGTTGAGGTGATGGAGCCGGATGCGGCGCCGGCTGAGGTGCTGGCGTTGGACTGGGGGGTGCGGTCAAAACGGGAGCCTCGCAGTCGCAAGGAGCGGTACCACAGACTGCACACGCCCCACCCACCACTGGATACCAGCGATAGGGACCCAAAAGGAGTCGGCGGATCGGTCCGCGACGAAGTCCGAGAACCCATTCCACATCACAACACGGATCGACACAGACATCGCACGGTGGGCACAGGTCATAGGTGCTCCAGCACGGCGTCCACGCACTGACCACCGCCAGCGGGCCAGGATACCAGACTCGGGGGCCACAGCATCCCCAACACGCTTGCGCCGTATTGGGTACAACCGAGAACGCCAGAATCACTGTCCCCAGCAACGCACTCGCACTGATCCGTGACATTTCCAGGGTTCCTTTCATGAAAGTAACCGCTCACCGCAGATGTGAACCTCTCGATCCAAATCACGAAGCACACCGTCAGGCCGACGACGCCTCGCACTCTCTCTAAGGTAGTCTGGAAGGCTTGCAGAATTCAAGCAGGCCGCGCAAAATTTGCTGGCCGAGACCGCCGCGGGACCGTGTGGACTGCTCTCGCCTTTTTAGCAGTCGGCCTGCGGTGCGAGCGGGTGGCCCGCGCGTCCTTCTTTGTTTCGGAGAGAGTTGCGCGGGGGCTTTGGGTGTTTTGGGAACAGCGGTGTAACCGTTACTTCTGGCGAGTAACCAGCGGGCGGAGTTCCAGTGCGTCGAAAGCCACTGTTCCGACGGCTCCTGTCATCCCGATCGCAAGAATGGCCTCCCGAGCTTCTGGGGGCACGGGGATGCGGTGGCTTTCCTTTCGCCACGGGAAACTTCCCAAAAACGGACCGATCGCCTTTTCTCCCACCGGTGCCCTATTTTCTCCAAAAAACGTGATCACCACCCCTGCCGATTCCTGCAAACTTCGTCCAGGACGTACATTTTCCCCACGTACCCAGAACGTGAGCCCGAGCTCCCGGATTTCGCGACCATCCACAGCAAACCCCTGAAGGGCGCGGGCAGGTCGGCCCGGCTGCTGATTGCGGAAGGCGATGTACGCCTGACCTGAGGGCGCGTCCCCTCCCCTGCGAACCTCGAATTCTTTGCAGTAATACCAGCCCGGTGGGGACTCGAGTTCGTCCAGCTCCTCCTCAAAATCTCCATTGACGAGTCGGGGATTTGCAGGATCGGGCTGGATCTGGCGCTGTGCTTCGGCCTGGCCCGTCATCGGCACGAAGAGTGTTGGCTGGAGCGCTTCCTTGACGAGTTTTCCATTCTCCTTCCGCAGCAGATAGAGGATCTGCTGATAGCGTTCCCCCACGGGAATGATCATCTTTCCGCCCTCTTTAAGCTGTTCGATCAACGGCTGAGGGATGTTTTCGGGAGAACAGGTCACGATGATTTTGTCGAAGGGAGCGTGTTCCGGCCAGCCCAGGTAGCCGTCTCCGGCTTTCACGAACACGTTGGAATAGCCGAGTCTTTTGAGTGTCGCAGCCGCCCGCTGTGCCAAGGGTTCGACGATCTCGATCGTGTACACTTCTTTCACGAGTCCGCTCAGGATAGCGGCCTGATAGCCGCTACCGGTGCCGATTTCGAGGACGCGATCCGTCGGTTGGGGATCGAGTTTCTCCGTCATAAAGGCTACGACATAGGGTGGCGAAATTGTCTGTCCGTAACCGATGGGCAGGGCCATGTCCATATAAGCCAGGCGCCGCTGGTCAGGGGGAACAAACTCGTGTCGAGGCACGCGAAGCATGGCCTCAATGACGCGGGGATTCGTGATTCCACCGCCGATGATGTCCCGTTTGACCATTTCCTGACGAAGACGATCGAAAAGGAGCGTTCCGCGAGGTCCCCCCTGCCCTGCCCGCACATCAATAGCGTGACCTGTCAGGACGGTCACAATCGCCAGGCAGAGGGTCAAAAGACCAAGGGCATTGCCCCTCATCGACCACCACCGGGTATGACTTGGCACTGGAAACATTCCACCCATTCCGATTCTGGTTGACCACCGTTTTTTGAACCCGCGGTCACCTCCTTGACCAGACAAAAACTTCGTGCAGGGATCACTTTCAGTGTACACACGCAATCGCTGGAGGTACCAGCGACGTGCCGCGAGGTCTCCACGTGCGGCGGCGTCCGCTGGGGCTGAGCCGATTGGACTTGTTTCTGTTCGCCTTGTTTTATTGCGGCACATCCTAACAATGAAAGAGTAGCCTACAACTCGAGGAGGGGATCCGCGGAGGTGGTGCCTCCGCGTGAGGACTTTTCGAACGCAGAGATGAGGGGATGTCCATGGCAATAAACCAGGAACTGAAAAATCTTGTGGTCCAGAGGATTCTGCCCAATGTCCAAACCCCCGCTCAGTATCTGGGGGGCGAATTGAACGCTGTGGTCAAAGATCACCGGACAGTCCGCGGTAGGGTGTGCCTGTGCCTGCCGGATATGTATTCCATTGGGATGAGCCATCACGGTCTCCAGGTTCTCTACGATGCGATGAACCGACGGAGCGATTGGGCGTGCGAGAGGGTTTTCGCTCCGGCGCGGGATATGGAGCAGAAATTACGTGAACTGGGCGTGCCTCTTTATTCGCTGGAAACGTTCACGGCGCTTTCACATTTTGACGTCGTGGGGTTTTCGCTCCAGTATGAACTGTCCTACACCAATGTTCTGACAGTGCTCGATCTGGGTGGCATTCCGATCCGCGCCGAGGACCGCGACCTGGAGGATCCTCTGATCATTGCGGGAGGACCATGCGCCCAGAACCCCGAGCCCATGAGTATGTTCATCGACCTCTTCGTCGTCGGAGATGGGGAGGAGAGTCTGCCCGCCGTGTGCGATGCCTGGCTGGAAGCCCGGTCCACAGCACGTTCCCGTGAGGAAGCCCTCTTGCTTTTAGCGCGGCAGTTTCCGTGGGCCTATGTTCCGCGTCTTTATCGCCGAGAAGTGCAATCGGCAACAGGGCTTGGGGCTGTCTTTCCCCGTGAGGAGGCCGTGCCAGGGATGATTGTCCCCGCCATCCTGACGCAATTTGCGGAGTACCCACTGCCCCGGGCCCCCATAGTGCCCTATGTGGAGGTCGTTCAGGACCGTATTTCTTTGGAAATTATGCGTGGCTGCCCATGGCGGTGCCGGTTCTGCCAAAGCACCACGATCAAACGCCCCCTGCGTTACAGACCCGTGGAGAAACTGGTCGAGGCCGCGTGGGAAGCGTACCGCAATACCGGCACCGGTGAGATCGCGCTGCTGTCGCTCTCATCCAGCGACTATCCCCTCTTCGATCAGCTTGTCCGCGCGCTCAAAAAGGTGTTCGACTCCTTACGCGTGACGATTTCCGTGCCCAGCCTCCGGGTGAACGAACAATTGCGGGTTGTTACCGAGCTTCTGTCGCCGGAAAGGCATTCGGGCTTGACCCTGGCGCCGGAGGTGGCCCTCGATGACATGCGCCAACAGATCGGCAAACCGATCCGAAACGAGGACCTTATTGAGGGGTGTAAACGGGCATTTCAGAAGGGGTTTCAGCGGGTAAAATTGTACTTCTTGTGTGGCCTGCCGGGAGAGCGGGAGGCCGATCTGGCGGGGATTGTGGACCTCGCGGAGGAGATTTCCCGACTCGGTCGGTCGTATTTGGGCCGCCCCGCCACCGTTGTCGCCAATGTATCGAATTTCGTCCCCAAGCCGCACACTCCCTATCAGTGGCAGGCGATGCAGCGTCGCGAATATTTCGCAGCTGCCCACCAGTTCTTGCGCCGCCGATGTCGCATGCGGAGCGTGGAGATCAAATGCCACGCGATCGAGAGCAGTCTGGTGGAAGGGATGTTGACGCGGGGAGATTGGCGGATGGGCGAAGCGATCGAGCTGGCCTGGCGAAGGGGAGCCCGATTTGACGGCTGGACGGACCAGTTTAACCCCCAAATTTGGTGGGAGACATTTCACGACCTGGACCTTTCCCCGGACCTATACATCCACCGATCTTGGGACACCGAAGCCCTACTGCCGTGGGACCACATCGCGATCCGGCAGGGGCGCTCTTATCTGGAACGGGAACATCAGCGGTCCACGGCGCAGCTCGTCCAGCTGGCCGGCACGCAAGCGTGAGTACCGGCAAGACCCGCTACCACTTCCGTCGCGGCTTTTTCCCGAAGCGGGTCCACGGGTACCCGGCCACGCTACGCTGATCATTCTGGTGTAGTTTTTCAAACAGCGCGGTAAGATGGAGTTTATGGAATCGCGCTCGCCATAAGGGCTTGGCCGACTCCCGGTCAGCGACCCCCGCTGTGTTTGGGACACTCCAGCTTCGGCCCGGCGTATTCTCTGGGCGAGGACGTGCACGTCCCAAATGCAATCTTGCGCGATGGGATAGGGCAGAGCCGAGAAGGTTTTGCGTGGCACAAACATGAGGCAAGGCGGTGACAGCGAAGTTTCGATTGCTGGCGATTGACATTGATGGAACGCTCGTCAACAGCACGGACGATGTGACCGAGCGGACCAGACAGGCCATTCAAGCGGCCATGGGCGCGGGGATAATCGTGGTCCTGGCTTCCGGGCGGCGCTACAGCCGGGTTGTCCCGATTGCCCAGGAGCTCGAACTTTCGACCCCGGTTGTAACCTCCAGTGGGGCGCTGATCAAGGAGACCCGAAACCACACGACGTTATGGCGGGCGGATTTCTCAGCCGGGCTTCTTCGCCGGGTGGCCCAGGTCGTCCGCGAGTCGGGTTTTCCCCTGGCGTTTTTGGGTGACACCTTCACCAACGGCTTCGATTATTACGTGGATGCCCTTGGACCTACAAATGAGTACATGGAGCGCTATCTTGAGCTCAATCTTGGGTGTCATCGTTTTTGGAACGACTTCCAAAACCAACCACCGCC
>NZ_JACIYL010001100.1 GCF_014359955.1 Thermogutta sp.
TCTGGGAACGACACGCTTGTGACCTCCGCTTTTCGCGCCACATCGGCCGGAGGCGTTCCCACGGGCTTATCCTAAGGGGCTACCCATTTAATGCGCCCGATAACTGTTGACGCGGGATGCCAAAGCGTTGGACGTATAACCACCGCCGGTAGGGGCGGTTCATGAATCGCCCGTTGCCACGTATTTGCAGTCGGTTCTTTTGCTCGGGAAACGCGGTCCATGAACGGCTCCTCCACGGGGAACCGCGATAAAACATGGCTTTTCCTGACCCCACGGGCTTGCCATGAGCCTCAGAACGGCTGCACGGGTGAAAGGCTGAATGTCACCCTGATACCGATGTTGACGAGAATGCGGAAAGTGCTGAAGATGGAGTGTTGATGCGCAATCATGGCGAACTGCACGACAAGGGACATGCAGGATGTTTCGACTGCGGGTCTTACTGGCTTTGACGACAATACTTTTTCTGACGATCGTGTCGCTTGCAGCCGTGCTTTCGGTTGCTGAAGTGCTGGCCGCGGTGGGAAACCCGGCGGCCGCCACAACTTTTCGCTACATCGGCCTCGGTGTGGGATGCGTCGCGGGAATCACGTTGACGGTTCTCGTCTTCTGGATTTCCGTGATCCTGATGGGGGAACTGATCCGGGGAGAATCCCCTGCCGACAAACCACTCTCGGAACAGGAAGCAGGTGAGACCAGTGCCGATCTCGAGGGAGCTGAGGAAGACCTGGACTCGCAGGATGAGCTATCGTGAAGGACCGGGCTGGGTAGCCCCGGCGTTTGACGCAAATTTCATGGCCGAATTGTGCCGTTTCACCCGTGCATTGTGCTACGGTGCTGCGATCGCTCCCGACGCATCGCTCAAAGGGTCCGAACGCCGGCTTTCCGTTGGTTGCCCGCGGTGATCGCGACGTTGCCCTACCCCCCAGTCGGTCATGCTGGATATTGACTGTGGTATCTCGTGCCGGACCTTGTGAGACTGTCAAGCCGCGCGTCGGGGTCGGATGCCCGTCATTGGCGATTCCGGCCGAGAAAGAGGAATCTTGCCAGAGGTAG
>NZ_JACIYL010001101.1 GCF_014359955.1 Thermogutta sp.
GGGGTTACACAGTAGAACAATACGACGAGATGCTGGCCACCATTCGGGAAATCGTCCCGGAGGCAGCCGTCACGAGCGATTTCATCGTGGGATTCTGCGGCGAAACGGAGCAGGATTTCGAGGAGACGGTGCGACTCGTGGAAGCCGCACGATTCAAGAACAGTTTCATTTTCAAGTACAGCCCGCGGCCCGGCACGAAAGCGTACGAACTGTTCCCCGATGACGTCCCCGATGAAGTGAAACGACGCCGCAACAACGAGCTGCTGGCGATTCAGAACCGCATCAGTCTGGAGGAGAACCAGCGGTTCATCGGCCAAACGGTGGAGGTTCTCGTGGAGGGACCGAGCAAGATGGCGGAGCGGCAATCCGCAACGCCGTCCTCTTCCCTCCAGCTAAGCGGTCGCACCGTTTGTGACCGCATCGTCGTCTTCGAAGGCCCAGCCGACTTGGCGGGACAGTTTGTAAAAGTGACAATCAAAGAAGTCAGCCCGGTCACCTTGTTCGGCGAACTGAGTTTGGTCAAGCAAGACATGCATGCAGATCGGCTGGGCGCACCGGTATCCGCGTAGCCTCCAAAGAACCACCGCCATCGATGGAGATTGCAACCGTTCGTTCTTTCCTGGAACAGCCAGAACTCGCTCGTAGCTGGCTTGGGCGATTGAAAGTCCGCGATGTCGA
This sequence comes from Thermogutta sp., assembly GCF_014359955.1. Lineage (GTDB taxonomy): Bacteria > Planctomycetota > Planctomycetia > Pirellulales > Thermoguttaceae > Thermogutta. The sequence continues at coordinate 679 of NZ_JACIYL010001101.1, forward strand.
TCGTGGCCTGACAAATTTCCTGGGAATTGCCCGGCAGGGAATTCCCCTCGATTTGCTCGCTCACCTCGCCCATCAGCTTGAGGAGAAATTACCCACGCTGGCTGATCCGGATATGGCGCTCAACAATCTGGAGCGATTCTTCTCCGCTGCCAGAAATCCCCTGTCTCTGGCCGCCCTGTTCGAGCGAGACCCGGAAGCCTTACCGCCACTGCTGCAAATCTTCAGCACCAGTCAGTTTCTCAGTGATATCCTGGTGACCGACCCGGAAGCCTACGACCTGTTGCGGCTTACGGAGGGGGAACCGGTCGCCCGACAAGTTCTGGTGGACGAACTGACCGCCGAGGTCCGCGCGCTGACCCACGAGGTGGAGAT
>NZ_JACIYL010001102.1 GCF_014359955.1 Thermogutta sp.
CTGCCTGTGGATCACTGGTGACGACCCCGCCGCCATTTTTATTGACGGAAGGAGCAACGGGAGACAACGGGGAAGCCTCGCCTGCCGGGGATGACGGCTCATTGGCCTCGAGGGTACCCTCAGAAGTGCTGGGTTGGGCTGGTGGCTGCGGACGCTTTTCGTATCCCAGCTTTTTGAGCACTTCGAGGATTTCGCTGCAGGTGGGAAACATCCTTCCGCTGGCCCGCTTGTATTCGTCGAGGGCCCGCATGAATTCGATTTCTTCCGGGCTGTAATCTCGCTCGCAGGTGGTGGGATCGATCTGTCGCCTGCGGGGAACCTTAGCACGGCGTTCCAGTTGACGGCGCTCCACAGGAACGGGGATGTTTTGCTGACGGCGGTCCGTCCCGCTGCGGCGATCAGGCAATCGACGCCGATCAATCGTCACGATCGTCGGATCGCTCGGGGATTGATCCGAGGTCGTTTCGGACTGTCTCGTGACCTCCTGGTCTTGTGCGGCTGAACCGACTGCCGGCGCCGGTTCTTGGGGGGGAGCGTCCGGTTCCTTGCGGCTGTGAGATGGTTTTCGTTTTTTGGAGTGTGAGGCGGATTCGGATGTCGGATGGGTTTTGTCGGATATGCTCCGTTTGACAGCTTGCGTCTTTTTGCCAGTTGCTCTTCGCGATTTCGAATCCTTCGGCTGTTTCGTCTTGACCACTGTTGCGACCTCCTTAACTTCGCTTCTCCGAATGGAAGGAATCAAGTTGTGGCAGGACGGCTGACAACAAAAGGTGGGCAAATTCCCAATGCTATAGCGGCACCATTGGTCGTTTGTCCTTCAGCGGCCATGAACCCGTCCGGAAGCGGCTGCTCGCTTGGCGCGAGGCCAGAACGGCTCGCCCGATCGGGGTTGTATGGCCGCGATGCGTGCGCTTGGCCAAAAACGGGAGAGTCGAGAGGCAGTCGCCGCGAGGTGCCGCTCTTCACGGTCGCTGCCGGTTAGGGAGTTGGCAAAGTTTTCCGTCAGGGAAATATAACACACGGACGTTGAGTATGCGGGACAGGAAAA
>NZ_JACIYL010001103.1 GCF_014359955.1 Thermogutta sp.
GTTCATACTCCCCATCCCCTATCCGAGGGGATATTGTGCCCTGGCTCGCCAAGGCCGACGGGCCAGGAAGTTGGCGTTCAATGCGATATCACGCCTCGCAGAGCGGTTTCTTCTTTTCTGTAATTTTCGGGCACTGGGGCGCCATCTCGGCGTTGATTTTGATGTACTCTTTCCACTCTTCTGGCACATTATCTGCAAGGAAAATGGCGTCCACCGGACATTCGGGGACACACGCCTCGCAGTCGATGCATTCATCCGGATGGATGTAAAGCATCATCTCCCCTTCGTAGAAGCACTCCACGGGGCAAACCACGACACAATCCGTATACTTGCATCCATAGCAAGGTTTGCAGACGACGTGTGTCATACCGATGCTCTCCGCGATCACATGGAAACACAATCACCCTTGGACGCCACAAGCTTGAACGTTTGACGAATGCCAAGCCTGATGACGCGCCCCTCCTGCGTGCAACATTCTTTACGTCATATTATGGGGGCAAAAAAACAATGTCAAGGAACAAGTACGCCATTGCTAAAATCGGGGTGAACCCGGGCAAACGCCGCTCGCGAGACGCCCCTTGGGTGTAACAGGCCTGTCATAACTTAGTCACGCCAAATGATCCGACAGAGGAATCGCAGACCAAACCATTTCGTCCCAAACCGGGAGGAAACGTCATGCACGGCCGGGATCGAACGACGCTCGTTCAGCGCCTCCTTGCGATTGTCTTCAGCCCCGATTTTTGCGAGAAGTGGTGCCCCATTTGTGTGCGGGCTCGAAAAGGAATTCGCTGGGCCCGCTGGATTCAGCGACTGGAGCTCGCCCTGACGGGTGGCGGCTGTCCGTGGGGACGCGCCCGACAGAAAAAATACGGTGTACCGCCCGACATTCCAATTAGCCAAGGGATACAATGAAACTACCGGGCCCGCTCGCTTCTGCGGTGCCGTACGCGTTTGCTCAGGAGGCGACGAAATCGTGGTTCAAACAATGAGTATGTCATCTATTCCACAAGATGACCTGACGAAGTTTCTCCCCATGACCCGGGAG
>NZ_JACIYL010001104.1 GCF_014359955.1 Thermogutta sp.
CTCATCACGCCGCTCAAAGATGGTATGAACCTGATCGCCAAAGAATACTGCGTGACGAACGTGGATAATGACGGAGTGCTGATCCTGAGTGAATTTGCCGGAGCAGCTTCTCAGCTTCAAAATGGGGCCATCCTTGTGAACCCGTTCCATGTCCAGCAGGTTGCCTCCGCGATTCATCAAGCATGTACGATGCCGATCACAGAGCGCAAGCGGCGAATGAAAAAACTGCGGCAGTCTATTCGCAAGCAGGATATTTTCTGGTGGGTGGACTCTTTTCTGCGGAGTGCAATCGCCAAAGACCTCAGCGAGTTTCCCCAGTTGGACGAGTATATGCCTCTCTCGACCCCACCGGAAACTGTGGTCAGTGGCACCGAGACATAGTCAGCATCTCCCCGGCCAGCGAACTGGTCATCCGTTCCCTGCTGCGGGGTCAATCCGGGAAATCGCGGGTGTTTTTTTGCAATCCTGATTGGTTTTTTCGTAACCAGGATCCACCGCACTGTTTTTGGCGGTTGTGATCGCACGGGGACGGCCAACCACCACCATCGGCGAAGGGGGCCCCGAAAAACCCGCTCCAATCACTTTGCTTTGAGGCATTCTTGTGGGGTGATCACCCCATCTCCATTGAGATCGTACTTTTGGAATTCGCGGAGCTTATCGGGCGTCCATTTATCTGTAAACTCGGACATCAGCACTTGCCCATCCTTGTCTTTATCGCGGTCTTTGAACCAGGATGGAAGATCTGGGGGGAGCCGTTCCCAGGGCAGCCTTTGGATGAAGCGCTTGCCTGTGCGGTTTGACGCCTGAGTGGCGGTTGGCTGGCCGCTTTGCGATGAATTTGCGCCTGATTCTCCAGCGAGGTGTCGGCCAATTTCTTCAAGGGTGAGTTCACCATCCCCGTTCTGGTCGGCCTTTGCCCAATCGCTGCCCCGCATTTTTGACCACTCATCCTTTTCCAGCTTGCCGTTATGGTTTTCGTCGTATTGACGCATAAGACTTTCCGCGTATCGACGAATTCTTTCGTCCAACGGAGGCGGCGGGG
>NZ_JACIYL010001105.1 GCF_014359955.1 Thermogutta sp.
GATCGACAACAGTTTAAATCTGGAGGAGCGTCTGCACGTTCTACTGCAATTTCCAGGCAGCAGTTCAAATCTGTTCGTGGAAGCGGGCGATGTGAATCTCGCTCCCCAGGGCACCGAAGCCGCTGTGGTGACGTTCAGGCTTTCGCGCCCGGTTGTGTCACCTGTCGTGTTCCGCGTACAAACCTTCGATGAAACGGCTCTGTCCGGACGACACTACGTGGCAGTCGATACAAAGCTGACTTTTCCTCCCGGGCAAACCGAGGTCCAGCTCCCCATCCGCTTGCTGCCTGTGCAGGATGCGGATTATGAGCAGGTACGCTCTTTTAAAGTAGTGGTTACCGAGATTGACGGTGTTGCCCAGAACCGGCTCGAAAAGTCGATCAAACTCATTTATCCTCCTCGCCCCCCTGGGTTATTCGTACAGCCTCTTTCCGTCTGCCCGCCGCCTCTGACGAAGCGGGAAATCTCATTGCCCGTCCAGATCAGTAAGCCCTATCCCTGGCCGGTCACAGTCCAGTTCCACACCGAAGATGTGACAGCGAGGGCCGGGCGGCACTATGTGGGACCGATTAACGGGCGGCTGGTTTTTGATAATACTACGAATAATGTCATCAAACTCACCGTCTATGGCTTAGAATTTTCCGAGAAAAATGATCTTTCATTCCGCGTGGTCTTCCATGATCCGACAAATGTACGCTTGCCGAGCGATCCCTCGGTCTTGGTCACTATCCAAGCCCAGCCTACTCTGGAGGGCGATGTGTTGGTTCTGATTCCCGTGACGAGCATTCCCGGTGACTGGTGGACATTCGCCCGTACCATTCAGCAGGAGCTTCCACCAGAGACCTCCTTGCTCGGCAAGGCTGTCTGGCTCGTGGACGCCAATCGCCAGCCGCTACCGGCCAGTCAAAACCAGGGCGCGACGAACTCGTTGCTGCCATTTCGCGAGAAAGAGGATTTTCAGGACGCTTTCGAAACTGCGTTTCAGACAGCACAGGCTTTCGCCCAGCGCTGCACCCAGCCACTTCGGGCGGTCTTCG
>NZ_JACIYL010001106.1 GCF_014359955.1 Thermogutta sp.
CAGGAGGGCCGCCATGCTGACGGGAGCCAAGCGAGGAAGCAGGACCTTCTCGAACCAGTCCTGTCCCCGATAGCTGATGAATACACGTCGCAGAATAACACCGGCAGTCAAGGGGATCACGATGAACACGACGACCGAATAAAACAGGACCTGGAATGGTACCTGGAGAGACGATGCTCCGCTGACGAGGAATCGCACAATCGGGGCAAACAGCACGAGCATGATCAGGTCATTCAGCGAGACCTGGACAAGCGTGTACGCCGGGTCACCATCGGTCAGGTAGCTCCACACAAACACCATGGCCGTGCACGGAGCGGCTGCCAAAATAATCGTTCCCGCGATGTACTGATTGGCATCGTCGGGACTCATCCAGTATCCAAACACGTAGCGAAAGAACAGCCAGGCCCAGAGGGCCATGGAAAACGGCTTCACCACCCAATTGATGAACAGTGTGATGAGCAGCCCTTTGGGACGCCGTCCCACATTCTTGATGGATGCAAAGTCCACCTTCATCATCATGGGGATGATCATGAGCCAGATGAGAACCGCGATCGGAACATTGATTTGGCTCCCTTTGGCGAATTCCCACTCACGGAAGATGTTGGTGATCTCTGGAAGGGCTTTTCCGAGTAGCACCCCCGCGATCATGCACAGGGCCACCCAAACTGTCAGATACCGCTCAAAAAGGTTGAGGCGTTTCACATCTGCCGGGCAGGTTGTGGCGATGGCGTCCGTTTTGGTGGGTCGATTCTGGGCTGATGAATCCGACGAACCGCCAAGATTATTTAAAACTTGTTCGGGCTGGTAACTCTCTTGCGAGGAAAGCGAAGAATTATCACGGTTCATCGATCGTTCCTCCTTTCAGGTGATGCGAGCTTCGCCGATTCCGGTCAAAGGAAGACTGGGCTGGTCGAGAGAACCACCCACCGGGGAAACGCCCGGTCCCCAAACAGCTACCTTTGTCGCTGCGTGTCAAAGACACGAGCGACTACGACTATGAGAGGGACGGCAGGTAACGTTGGCCCGGCTGTGCGAAA
>NZ_JACIYL010001107.1 GCF_014359955.1 Thermogutta sp.
GTGATTTCCTCAAGTGGAGTGCCCTGGGTACATCCATTGTCGGCATCCCGGAATTTCTGCCGGCCACGGTCCTGGGGCTGAACCAGGCCGTTCCGCCCAGTGAAAAAATCACTTTGGGCGTGATCGGGATCGGTCCTCGGGCGACCTACGACCTGAATGCCATTCTCAAATTGCCCGACGTCAAATGCCTGGCTATCGCCGATGTGCAGGCACGGCGCCGGGAAGCGGGAAAACGTCTGGTGGACGAATTCTACGGTAACCAGGACTGTGCTGTATATCGCGATTTTAGGGAACTACTGGCGCGTTCCGATATTGACACAGTTCTCATCGCGACCGGAGACCGCTGGCACGCGCCTGCCTCGATCATGGCGGCAGAGGCGGGCAAAGACGTTTACAGCGAAAAGCCCTGCGGCATCACGATTGCCAAGTGCCAGCAGCTCGCCGAGACCTTCCAACGCACCAAACGTATTTTCCAGGCGGGGACTCAGCGTCGCAGTGTGCCCAATTTCCAGTATGCCGTCGCGCTGGCGCAAAGTGGGAAGCTGGGGAAAATCCACACCGTGTATGCGTCGGTCTACGAGCCGCAACTCGAAAACGGCTGGCTGCCGCGAGAACAGACGCCCCCTCGCGATGTTGTGGACTGGAACCTGTGGTTGGGACCCGCCCCGTGGCGGCCCTACAACCATACCTATGTGGACGGTGGCTGGCGGGGCTATTTTGATTTCGACTCCGGCGCGCGACTGCTCGATTGGGGGGCGCACACCGTCGATCTGTGCCAGTGGGCCCTGAAGGCAGACGATACGGTGCCCGTGCGTTACGTTCCCGAAAAAGACCGGATCGTTTGTTACTACGCTAACGGTGTGAAACTGATCCTGGACTTTCTGAAAACCCCGTTTGGCGATCGCTCTCCGAAATTCACCACCCGACTGGGAACCTGTCCTGTCCGCTTTGTGGGAGATGAAGGTTGGGTGGAAACCGGGGACGAAGGGGGGATTGAGGTTCAGCCGGAGTCTCTCAAAAAAGAACTTCCCGAG
>NZ_JACIYL010001108.1 GCF_014359955.1 Thermogutta sp.
AGGGTTTAATCAGCGATTCCAATTCCTTTGCGGAAACATAGTTTGGCCTGTAAATCCGCGTTGATATCTGGTCGCTCAACTGTTCCAGAAGCTTTATCTCCTGGGAAGTTCCCACATAAATGACTTTTTTATCTTCATACCAGACAAATCCCGCCGCTTTGAGTACCGCCAAAAGGGCCTCCCGTGGCGTCAAATCGTTCAGAGAAAGGCTGAGTTTCCCCTGAACACTGTTGGAGAGCAGAACGTTTATTCCGGCCTCTTTTGCCAGCGTGTGAATTGTGTCACGAATATCGGCTTCCCGTAACTCGATCTGCGTTTTATTGTTGTCATCGAACGACTTAGTGTTGTCATTTCCGGCCGGAAAAGGTTCCAGAATCGGCGGGGGTGGCGCGATGACCTCCAGATTGCCTGGTCCTCCAGAACTGGGAGCACCTCCTTGATCTGTGGCGAGCAGACCGGGGGAAGGGGACACACTCGCGTCCTTTTCGTTGGCCATTGTAATACGCGGAAGGACCGCCGATCGCTCTCGCGAATCATCCCGCGATTCGACGGGAATCTGACGAACTGCCACCTCTACTCCGTCTGATTGGTGCTCCGCCTCTGGGGCCAACCAAGAGACGAAAACCACTCCCTCCTGGGATGCTGAGGCTGCTGGAGTACCCTCCGGGACGTCTCCTTTCAGCACGGCTGTACTATTCTCCGGGACCTCGGTATTCGAATTTCCGGAGGGGACAGGTAATCCAAATCGCCCAGGGGCGGTGCGCGATTCGGAAGAATTGTTGGTACGCTCTCGACCTGGCTGATATTGTCTATCCCACGACGCCTCGCGGAAGTCGCTGGCGCGCTCGACCGCGACCAGGGCATTCCCTTGATGAGATGATTGTGCCTTCTTTCCGTTTAGGGGCTCTTGGGGGCCGCTCTGACTTTTCAGGTCAACCGGCGAGCGAAACGCCGACTGTGAGGACCTGGAATGCGATACGAATAAGGCGGCCAGCCATACCCCCAGGGCACATACGGTTAATATTTCCAGGATG
>NZ_JACIYL010001109.1 GCF_014359955.1 Thermogutta sp.
GACTTCCTGGGCAATGGCCAAAGCCCGGTCGGGATCGATGGGAGCCTGCTTGACCCCCAGTCTGGGTAGAAGATTCAGCGACCCCGACGGGATTTGAACCCGTGTTACAGGCTTGAAAGGCCTGTGTCCTAACCTGGCTAGACGACGGGGCCGTCGTGAAATCTAATTATTACGACCTTCGCGGTGTTGCGTCAACCGCCCGTGCCTGATGTTCGCGGAACTGAGCTTCCTTACCGGTCGGTTCGCGAACTTTTTCCTGGCACGTGTTCATCTCGGGTTATCGGCGATTTTTTCCGCGTGGGGCCAGCCGCGAATTCGTTTCCCCCCGCTTTGGCGGCCCTCAGTGCCGGGAAAATCGAATGGTCCGAGTAAAGACCCCCCTGGGCCGGACCAATCATCACGGAATGGTCACCTGAGAAAACAGAAAAGAGTTCTCAAGGTGGGATCAACGCACGGCGGGAACGATGCGGTTTATTTAACGGGGGTTTGTTCACTGGGGGCGGAGTCGGACGCGGTTTCTGTGTTCGGCGTCTCTTGTGTCCGCTTCTTGTCCGCCTGAATCATTTCGTACACTTCCCGCCGGTGCACCGTGACGTGCTTGGGGGCTTCGATGCCGAGGCGCACGCGATCGCCCCGGATATCGACGACCATGATGACGATCTGGTCGTCGATAATGATACTTTCGTTCTTTTTCCGCGAAAGGACCAGCATCCTCCATTCCTTCCTTTGCTGCTGGGGGCCCGGGCATCACCCGCCCGAGGCGCCAATTACGTCGCGCACACCTTCCCTTTATCTTACTGTAGCTTGCCTTTGGACCAAAATCAAGCAAATCGAATGCCCATCACGGACAAATTGGTTTGGCGAACCTGCACTCCGATCTCCAGAGTGTGTCGGGCAGCAATGAGACATATTTCAAGGAAAACGGATTGGCAAATCGCCTTCAACGTGTTGGACGCCACGCCCTCGCCATCCCTCGCATGAAGATGGAAAGAAACGCGAGCATGGTTACCGGTTGTCGTTCCGCAACACA